>DATCXE010000346.1:0-5998 GCA_036565985.1 Bradyrhizobium sp. | reverse complement strand
GTAGATGCGCGCGCGCGTTTTGGTCGGTGAGACCAGCCGCCGCAGCACCGGCGCGACGCGTTCCGGATTGATGGGGAATTCGATGCTGGAAAGCGACTCCTCGGAAGGGCCGTAACTCTGGCCGGCCTGCAATTCCAGGAGCCGTTCGGGATCGATGGTGATGGCGTCGGTCTCGACGGTGGCGGAAGCGGCGATGGCGGCAGAAATGATCTCGCTCTGCACCAGCAGGCTTTGCACGCGCGCGTCGATCAGGCCGGCGCGGAATTGCGAGAGATAGAGCACGCCGGTGACCAGCGTGACCAAGCCGGCAAGGTTGAGGATGACGATGCGGCGGGTAAGGCTGGAGAAGCTCTGGCGTACGAAGAAGCCCCAGGCCGAGTGCACCAGGCGCGGGATTGCTCCGCGGCGCTTCTCCTCCACGCGCGGCGCATCCTCGCCGGCCCGCTCCGCGTCGGCGTTCTGCACCCGTATTTGCGTGGTTCGATCGAGCACGTCGTTCAATCCAGCCGGGTTGACCGTGGGCTTAATCACCGGCGCAGGCCCCGTTCCGGACCCATGCGCCTGCCGCCCGTGAGCTTACCGCAAGCCGGGACGCTCCGTCAGCCGTCCGCCTTATTCTTTGAAACGGTAGCCAACGCCGTAGAGCGTCTCGATCATCTCGAAATCGTCGTCCACGACCTTGAACTTCTTGCGCAGCCGCTTGATGTGGCTGTCGATGGTACGGTCATCGACATAAACCTGGTCGTCATAGGCTGCATCCATCAATGCGTTGCGGCTCTTCACAACGCCGGGCCGCGCGGCCAAGGCCTGGAGGATGAGGAATTCAGTGACCGTCAGCGTGACCGGCTCGTTCTGCCAAGTGCAGGTGTGGCGCTCCGGGTCCATGCGCAGTTGCCCGCGCTCGAGCACCTTGGCGCTGTCGGTTTCCTTTGGCGCGGACCCATCCTTGGGCGAGAAGCGCCGCAGTACCGCCTTGACGCGTTCCACTAGCAGCCGCTGCGAGAACGGTTTGCGGATGAAATCGTCGGCCCCCATCTTGAGGCCGAACAGTTCGTCGATCTCCTCGTCCTTAGAGGTGAGGAAAATGACCGGGATGTCGCTTTTCTGGCGCAGCCGCCGCAGCGTCTCCATGCCGTCCATGCGCGGCATCTTGATATCCAGGATGGCGAGGTCGGGCGGCGAAGTACGGAACCCGTCCAGCGCCGAGGCGCCGTCGGTGTAGGTCATGATGCGGTAGCCCTCCGCTTCGAGGGCCATCGAAACGGAAGTCAGGATGTTGCGGTCGTCGTCGACGAGAGCGATTGTTGGCATGCAAGCCCCTCTACGGCGTGATCCGTCGAGACGAGTTCAATTTGCTCGTCTAACATTTTGCCCACGCATGATCTTTTTCCGAAAATCAATTCCCATTTTTTTGGGAAATCATGCGTGAACGGTGACGTCCGGTCGTGTTTGACCCCACAAACAGGGACCTAAATGTGGCCTCTTTGCAACAACTATGTGATTCGATAGGCATTTCAAGCCTGATCGGCCCGCAAAAGATTGGATTTTCATGACTCCCGACGACGACTTCGATGCCCGCCTGGCCGCCAAGAAGCTCCTGCGTGAGGGGCGTTCAGGGGCGCTCGCGACCGTGATGCCGGGTTCCGGCGATCCTTATTGCTCGCTGGTCAATGTCGCGGCCGCCCCTGATGGGGCGGTGCTGATGTTGCTCTCGATGCTCGCATTGCACACCAAGCACATCCTCGCCGACGCCCGCGTGTCGCTGATGCTGGACGAACGCAAGGCGGGCGATCCGCTGGAGGGGGCGCGGGTGATGCTGATGGGCACGGCGGCGGCCGTGGCCGACGCGGCGCCGGCGCGCGCGGCCTACCTGCGCCGTCATCCGGAAGCGGAGCTGTACGCGGGCTTTGCCGATTTCGCTTTCTACCGAATGGAGATCGCACGTGCGCATCTGGTCGCCGGGTTCGGCCGCATCGTCGATCTTAACGCTGCCGATGTGCTGACCGACATATCGGACGCCGGCGCGCTGATCGAGGCGGAGGCGGACGCCATCGCGCACATGAATGCCGACCACGCCGACGCCTGCCGGCTCTACGCTACTCGGCTGCTCGGTGCCCCGGACGGCGACTGGCGGTGTGTCGGGATCGACCCCGAAGGCATCGAATTGCAGCACGGCCATGTGGCGCTGCGGCTTCCGTTTCCGCAGCGCGTCAACGGGCCGGGGCCGCTGCGCGCGGTATTGAAACAGCTTGCGGATCAGGCGCGGACACGCTGATGCAATGCACAATGCGCGGCGCGCATGGCATTTACGCTTGGCTTTCAAAAGTCCGCTGACTATGTTCGCGCGCATCGGGGCAAGGGGCTATACTAACGTCTAGGCCTGCGTGGACCCTATCCGGGTCCATGAGGGTTATCAGGCCGGAGCGCTCTGCCTGTTTGGGAGGACTACGCGTGCAAGAATCGGGTGTGCGGAACGGTGCCTATGGCGCCGACAAATTCGGCTTTTCAGATCTCGCCGAACTTCATTGGAATTTGACCGAGGGGCCGCTTTACGAGCACGCCATTCGCGCCGGGGAAGCTTCGCTGATGAGCACCGGCGCGCTTTGCGCGGCGACCGGCCATCACACCGGACGCTCGCCCAAGGACAAGCACACCGTTGTCGATGCCCTCACCGAGAATTCGGTCTGGTGGGACGGCAACAAAAAGATGAGCAAGGAGAATTTCGACAACCTGCTCGCCGACTTCCTCGCGCATGCCAAGGGCCGCAAGCTGTTCGCGCAGGACCTGATCGGCGGCGCCGATCCGAAATTCCAGATCAAGGCCCGCATCTTCACGGAATATGCGTGGCACTCGTTGTTCATCCGTCAATTGCTGCGTCGTCCGGAGCAAGCAGAGCTCGCGAGCTACGTGCCCGACATGACGGTCGTCGATATGCCGTCGTTCCGTCCCGACGCCAAGCGTCATGGCGGACGCGAAGGCTCCGACACGATGGTGGCCATCGATTTCACCCGTAAGATCGTGCTGATCTGCGGCTCGTCTTACGCAGGCGAGATGAAGAAGTCGGTGTTCACCACACTCAACTTCTATTTGCCGGCGCAGAACGTCGTGGCGATGCACTGCTCGGCCAATGTCGGCCCTGCGGGCGATTCCGCGCTGTTCTTCGGCCTGTCCGGCACCGGCAAGACCACGCTCTCTGCCGATCCGAACCGCACGCTGCTCGGCGACGACGAGCATGGCTGGGGACCGGACGGCATCTTCAATTTCGAGGGCGGCTGCTACGCCAAGACCATCAAGCTCTCGCGCGAGGCCGAGCCTGAGATCTGGGACGCCACCAACCGCTTCGGCACGGTGCTGGAGAACGTGGCATTCGATCCGCTCACCCGCATCCCCGATTACGACGATGCGTCCAAGACCGAGAACACCCGCTCGGCCTATCCGCTCGACTTCATCCCGAACGCGTCGCGCACCAGCCGCGCCGGGCACCCGAAGAACATCATCCTTCTGACTGCCGACGCCTATGGCGTGATGCCGCCAATCGCGAAGCTCACGCCCGATCAGGCGATCTACCATTTCCTTTCCGGCTACACCGCGAAGGTCGCCGGCACCGAAAAGGGTCTCGTCGGCGTGCAGCCGGAATTCTCCACCTGCTTCGGCGCGCCGTTCCTGCCGCGGCATCCGTCGGTCTATGCCGACCTGTTGAAGGAATACATCCAGAAGCACAACGTCGATTGCTGGCTGGTCAACTCCGGCTGGACCGGCGGCAAATACGGCGAGGGCCGGCGCATGCCGATCAAGGCGACGCGCACGCTGCTGACGGCGGCGCTCGACGGTTCGTTGAAGGGCGCCGACTTCCGCACCGATCCTTATTTCGGCTTTTCGGTGCCGACCTCGGTGCCGGGCGTCGAGCCGCATCTGCTCAACCCGATCAAGACCTGGAAGAACAAGGCTGAGTTCGACAAGACTGCGCGCGACCTCGTCGCCATGTTCCAGAAGAACTTCACCAAGTTCGAGAGCCACGTCACCGCGGACATCAAGGCGGCGGCGCCGGAAGTGCGGATCGCCGCGGAATAAGTAATACGCGAGCTTGAAAATGAAGACGGCCGCCCCGCGAGGGCGGCCGTTTTGCATTCAGGCTTTATGACTCATTGCGGACATAACGATCCCAGGTCCCGGAGGCGACCTTCCAAAAGCAGCTTCCACCTCCAGTAGCATCGTCCTAGAATTTTTTATCCGCGACACAGACACTGCTTCGGACGTCGATCCGCCACCATCGGGAGGCTGATATGCCGGACGTGAAGTGGACGATCAAAGGGCGTGAATTCGTAAACTGCAATTGCTCCTATGGCTGCCCGTGTCAGTTCAACGCCCCGCCCACATACGGGAATTGCCACGCCGTCTTGGCCGTCGACATCCAGGAGGGACATCATGGAAATGTCAGGCTGGACGGGCTGAAAATTGCGGCCGTGGCTGCGTGGCCGGGCGCCATCCATGAGGGCAGGGGACAGATACAGCCGATCGTCGATGAACGCGCCGCGCCCGAGCAGCGCGAGGCTTTGCTACGGATCATGAGCGGCCAGGATACCGAGCCCGGTGCGACCTTCTTTCAGGTTTTCTCGACGACGTTCGAAAAAATCCACGAACCGGTTTTCACGAAAATCACCTTCGAGGTCGATGTCGACAAGCGTAGCGCGAGGCTCAATGTGCCGGGCTTCATCGATGGGCGCGGCGAGCCCATTCGCAATCCGGTTACCGGCAAAGAGCACCGCGCCCGCATCAACCTTCCGGACGGCTTCGAATATACGACCGCGGAAGTCGGCAGGGGCTGGGCGACGACGGCGGGCCCGATTGAGCTGAAAATCAGCGACTCTTATGCCCAATTCGCGCCGCTGCACCTGACCGAAAGCGGCGTCGTTCACCACTGATGCCCGCCATGACACGCGAAGACGCCCTCACAGCCGTGTTACGGCGGGATCGCGCGGTCGTGATCGCCGCGCTTGCTGTGCTTGTTTTTCTGGCCTGGGCCTATGTCGTCTGGCTCTCGCAGAACATGAGCTTGCCCATGGACATGGACCGTTCCATGCGCATGCCGGACATGAATGTGCTGGCGCCCGCCTTCAGGCCATGGACGGGGGCGCAGTTCGTCATCACCTTCGTGATGTGGGCGGTCATGATGGTCGGCATGATGACGCCGTCGGCGGCACCCATGATCTTGATTTATGCGCGGGTTGGCCGCCAGGCGGCGCTCCAGGGCAAGCCGCTTGCTGCGACGGGCTTTTTTGCGGGCGGCTATCTGCTCGCCTGGATCGCCTTTTCGCTCTTAGCAACCTCCGGTCAGTGGATGCTGGAGCGCGCGGCTTTGCTCACGCCCATGCTGGCGGCGGCGAACGACACGATCGGCGGTCTGGTTTTGATCGCCGCCGGGCTCTTCCAGTGGACGCCGGTGAAAGATGTCTGCCTGAAGCATTGCCAGTCGCCGCTCAGCTTCATTCAGCATCACGGCGGCTTCCGCGGCGATCCTTTGGGCGCGCTCAGTCTGGGATTCCGGCACGGGCTCTATTGCGTCGGCTGCTGCTGGGCGCTGATGGCCTTGCTCTTCATCGGCGGTGTGATGAACATCATCTGGATTGTGGGGCTGACGATCTTCGTGCTGCTGGAAAAGGTCGTTCCCGCCGGCCGGATCATCACGCGCGCAGCGGGAATGGGTCTGGTGCTATGGGGATCGGTGCTGCTGATGCGATCTCTCTGATGGTACTCCCTCCCCTTGCAGGAGAGGGAGTAACGCTCGCGGCGGCCGCTTACCTTTGCGACTGCGCCAACTCACGTCCCAGCCGGTTGAAACGCGCCTTCTGCTCATTGGTGAGCGAGCCGTAGAAGCCGTCGAGCGCGGGCTTCACCGTCTGCGCCGCATCCAACATGGCCTTGAGCCGTTTCTCCATCGCTTCCAGGCGGCCGGGAGGCGTCAGCGGAATTTCGTCGGGGCAGGCCGCTTGCAGGATGC
>DATCXE010000341.1:0-3801 GCA_036565985.1 Bradyrhizobium sp. | reverse complement strand
CAGCCGGTCCACGCTTTCGGCGGGGCGCAGCGAGGTGGGCGCGTTGCCGATCACCTGGGTATAGGTCGCCTGGCTGATGGCGAGGCTGACCTCGGCGGCGTTCAGATCGGCGCGGCCGCGGCTCAGGCGGGCCTCTGCCTGCGCGGTGTCGGTCGGGGTGACGTCGCCGGCGTTCAGGCGCTTCTGGGTGATGCCGAGAGTTTCCTGCAGGAACGCGACGTTGGCGCGCTGTGCTTCTACCAGCGACTGGTTGGCAAGGACATTCGTGTAGACGGTGACCGCGTCGAGCAGCACGCCCTGGCCGACATTGCGCAGGGCTTCGCGGCCGGATTGCACCTGCAGTTCCGCCGCACGGACGCTGTTGGCGGTCTTGAAGCCGTTGAACAGCGTCTGCGTCACGGTCACGCCGACGGTCCACGGCTTCAGGCTTGCGATCTGGATGGTGTTGTCGGGCAGCAGGTTCCGCACCGACTGTAAGCCGGCGGAGAGACCGGCGATGATCTGCGGCCGATACCCCGAAAGCGCCTGCGGCACGTTCTCGTCGGTGCCACGCTGTCGCGCCCGTTCGGCATTGAGTTGCGGGTTGGATTGATAGGCTTTGACCAGCGCCTCGGGAAGGCTTTCCCCATGTGCCGCCGACGCCGCGAACGCTACGCAGCTTGCTACCGCGAGGCAGATGCCCGATCGAAGCACGTGCCGTCGAATGTCGCCAACCGTAGCGGCACGTCTAGTCATGTGATCCCGTAGTCAACACATGAACGTGATAACTCGATTTTCGAGCATCCCGCCCCATCCTCTTGCTTGAGCACGATCTTTGCCGAGCAACCGTGCCCCTCAGGATCATGCATCGCCCGTCCGCGCCCCCGCCGACGATTCCAGACCTCTACCTGTTTAGGGGGCGGCACCGCCACTGGCAAACGGCCGCGCGACATCAATACATTATTCTGGTGGAAATCGGTGCTTGGCTGTTGCCGGTTCGTCACAGACGAATATCCGCGATAAATGCGCTATAGCTCTGGCGTGGCTGGCGTCCGATTCAGGGCGGTTGGCTGTCCAGCTATGCCGGGTTCGTACTCGATGCCGAAATTGTTTTCCGACCCCGAAGCGATCGCGGAGGATATCGTCCGCGATGTCGGGACCAAGCTCGTGGTCGGGTTGCCGCTCGGGCTCGGCAAGGCCAACCACGTCATCAACGCGCTGTACGCCCGCGCCGTGGCCGACCGCACGATCAACCTGACGTTCTTTTCCGCGCTGACGCTGGAGAAGCCCAGGCCGTCGAGCCTGCTCGAACGGCGCTTCATCAGTCCGGTGATCGACCGGCTGTTCGGCGGCTATCCCGACCTGACCTATGCCACCGCGTTGCATCGGGGCGAGCTGCCGCCGAACATCAGCGTGATCGAGTTCTTCTTCCTGGCTGGAAAATGGCTGCAGGTGCCGTATGCGCAGCAACACTACATTTCGGCAAACTATACCCATGCGACTGATTATTTGCTGACGCGTGGACTCAACGTCGTTACGCAACTGGTGGCGAAGCGCGTCGTCGACGGCGTGCCCCGCTACAGCCTGAGCTGCAACACCGACACCACGCTGGATATCCTGCGCGCCCGCAGCGAAGGCCGTGCGTCGTTCAGGCTGATCGGGCAGGTGAACTCCGAGTTGCCGTTCATGCCCGGCCCCGGCGATCTGGGGGCTGATGAATTCTCCGCGGTGCTGGACAGCCCGGAGACGGATTTTCCGCTGTTTGCGCCGCCGGCCGAGCCGGTCAGCGACAGCAGATACGCCATCGGACTTCACGCCGCCGGCCTCGTGCCCGATGGCGGCACGCTGCAGATCGGCATCGGCCAGGTCGGCGACGCGCTGGCGCAGGGCCTGATCGTCCGTCATCGCGACAACGCGCAATTCCAGGCCATCATGAAGCGGCTCGCACCCGCAGCCGGGCAGGGATCGCCACTGGAAGCCGGACGATTCGAGAAGGGCCTTTACGGTGTCAGTGAAATGCTGATCGAGGCGTTTCTCGGCCTGATCGATGCTGGAGTCCTCAAGCGCGAAGTCGATGGCGTGATGCTGCACGGCGCCTTTTTCCTGGGGCCGAAGTCGCTCTATCGCGCGTTGCGCGAGATGCCGGCCGAGCAACTCGCGCGGATCCAGATGATGTCGGTGTCCTTCACCAACCAGCTCTATGGCGAGGAGGACACCAAGCGCCGCGCCCGCGTGGATGCGCGCTTTGTCAACACCGCGATGATGGCGACGCTGATGGGCGCTGCGATTTCCGACGGCCTCGAAAGCGGCCAGGTCGTAAGCGGCGTCGGCGGCCAGTACAATTTCGTGGCGCAGGCGTTTGCGCTTCACGGCGCGCGGTCGATCCTTGCCCTGGAAGCGACGCGGCAGGCGGGCGCGAAGACGCACTCCAACATCCGCTGGAGCTACGGCCACCAGACCATCCCGCGGCACCTGC
Source organism: Bradyrhizobium sp. (assembly GCA_036565985.1). GTDB lineage: Bacteria > Pseudomonadota > Alphaproteobacteria > Rhizobiales > Xanthobacteraceae > Bradyrhizobium. The sequence goes on along the minus strand of DATCXE010000341.1, from coordinate 1,346 downwards.
GCGACGTGTTCGTCACCGAATATGGCATCGCGGACGTCAGAGGCAGATCGGACGCCGAGACGATCGCGGCAATGCTGCAGATCACCGACTCGCGCTTCCAGGATGAACTCGCGAAGATGGCCAAGGATGCCGGCAAGCTGGGGAAGAGTTTCGAGATTCCGCGCGCCTGTCGCGAGAATTTTCCGGAGCGGATCACGCAGGCCTTGAAGCCCGCGCGCGAGGCCGGGCTGCTGCCGTCATTCCCGTTCGGCACTGATTTTACCGAGGTCGAGCAACGGCTGATCCCGGCTCTGCAGCTGTTGCGTGACGCGCAGCGTGTCCCGCTGCGTCTGCCCGGATTGCTGTGGCAGGGGATGAGGCAGCCGCCGGACGCCGCGAACCGCGAATGCCTGGCGCGGCTCGGGCTCGATCGCCCGAAGACGTTCGCCGAGCGCGGCTATCGCGCGCTGGTCAACGCGGCGCTGGCGCGGAGTGGAAGAAAGGAATGACTATGACCACCGGCATTCACCATGTCACGCTGATCACGGGCCGCGTGCAGGCGAATGTCGATTTCTATGCCGGCTTCCTTGGCTTGCGTCTGGTGAAGCGCACGGGCGGGTATGAAGACAGCACGCAACTCCACCTCTTCTACGGCGACGCGGCAGGCTCCCCCGGCACGCTCGTGACTTTTCTCGTCTGGGAGGACGGTGCCCGAGGCCGGGTGGGCAACGGCCAGGTCGCGGAGGTGGCGTTCGCCGTCCCCGCTGCGAGCATAGGCGATTGGCTGACCCGCGCGATAGAGCATCGTGTGCCAGTCGAACGTCCGGTGCGCGAGTTCGATGAGTCAGTTCTGCGGTTGAAGGATCCTGACGGGATGATCGTCAAGCTGGTCGGAGTCGACCTGCCGGCATCGAGCCCATGGGGTGATGCGGCGAGCGCGATCAGAAGACTGCGCGCGGTTACCATCCTGACGGACAAACCCGACGAGACGGCGGCCTTCGTCGCCCGGTTCGGGTATCGGCCTGGTCCCGTGCCGGCGAACATTCGGCGCATGAACTCGGACACCGATGCCATCGATATCCGGGACGCGACAGGATACGTCCCCGGCATTCCGGGTACAGGCACGGCCGATCATGTCGCCTTCCGCGCGCCGGATGTGGCGGCTGTCCGGGCCGCCGAGACCGAGCTATCGCGGATCGACGCCTCGCCGACCCGCTTTCATGATCGGAAGTATTTCACCTCGCTCTATGTGCGGGAGCCGGGCGGAACATTGATGGAACTGGCGACGGACGGTCCGGGCCTTACCGTCGATGAACCTCTGGAGCGCCTGGGGGAGATCCTGTTCGTGCCGCCGTCTGATGCGGATC
>DATCXE010000326.1:0-3035 GCA_036565985.1 Bradyrhizobium sp. | reverse complement strand
ATCACGCTGCCGGCGCCCGACAAGAGGCCTTTGCAGCCCAGCGCGAGCGACGAAAAGAGCCAGGCGCTGTGGGTGGACAGCACGTTGACCGGGCGCGCGCGGCCCTGGAGCGTGCGGATATGGTGCTCGTGCAACTGGGGGTCGGCGCACCAGTCCTTGATCGCCACGATGGACGGCACTTCGTCGCACAGCTTGGACAGCAGATCGAGGCGATAGCCTTCGCCACGGGCCAGCGGATACTGGAACAGGACGATCGGAAGCGAAGAGGCGTCCGCGACGTGCTTGAAGTGCCCGATTACCATTTCGTCGCGCTGCCCCAGCGCGAACAGGGCGGGCGGGAAGACCAGAAGCGCCGAGGCGCCCTCCCGCTCGGACATCTTGGCAAGCCGCTTGGCCTCGAGCGTGCTCTCCGTATAGATGCCTGCCACCAGGGGCGTCATCCGGCCAACCGCCTCGGCCGAGAGGGCCATGACGCGCGTCTGCTCCTCGAAGGTACAGGAGGCGACTTCCGAGGCGTGACCGTTCACCGTGACGGCCGTGACGCCCTTGGTTGAGGCGAGCTCGAGTAAATGGGCGCGGAATGCGCCTTCGTCGATTCCGAAGTCGTCGGTAAAAGGAAGCAAGGCGGCGGGTATCGTGCCGACGGGGTTGAAAGCAATAGCCATGACGGTCTCTTTAAACGTGAAGGAGTTCGAAGGTGGGCAGACGCTAGAGGCGGGAGAGCTGCAGGCCACCGTCAATCTGGAAGGCATGCCCGGTGGTAAACGGCATGGCCTGGGTCGCTAGCGCGGTGACGGCGCGACCGATGTCGGCGGGCACTCCCCAGCGCTGTATCGGAGTCAGCCCGCCCTCGATGCGCTCGCTGTAGGCTGCGCGGGCGGGTGCGATCATGTCGGTGTCGATGAGCCCGGGCTGAATCTCGTGGCAGTTGATGCCGTGGCGCGCGAGCCGCAGCGCAAACAGCCTGTTCATCATCGAAAGGCCGGACTTGGCAATGCAGTATTCGGCCTTCTCCACCGACGCCATCACGGCATTTGCCGAAGAAATCGTGACGATGCTGCGCCCTTCCCGGTGATCCGCGTCCGCGATCATCCGGGCCGCGACCGCCTGCGTCAGGAAGAAGGTGCCGCGCAGATTCACGTGCAGCAGCCGGTCGAAGTTCTCCGGTGTCACGCTCATCAGATCTTCACGCCGGCTGACCTGTATGCCGGCGTTGTTGACCAGGCAATCGATGGTTCCCAACTCGGTAAAGGCGGCGTTGACGATGGCCTGGTGGGTCGACGGCTGCGCGATATCGCCGATGACGGCGACCGCCCTCGCGCCGCGTTCGCGAAGCTGCCGGGACGTCTCGTCCAAGTCGGTGTCATGGACGAGGTCATTCATCACCAGGTCGAAGCCGGCATCAGCCAGGCAGCAGGCAATGGCGCGCCCGATGCCGCGCCGCGCGCCGGTGACGATCGCTACTTTCCGCTGGTTGGAGGCTGTGTTCATGCCAGGCGCCTACTTCGAAGGCTGCTGCGCGAGTTGCAAGCCCATGCGGGCCGCCGCAAACAGGCGCGCATCCATCGTCTTGAGGTTTTCGGCCACGCGCGGCCGAAAACCCATCTGCTGCAAGACATCACGTTCGAGATCGAGTCCGGGCGCCACTTCGGTGAGCACCAGCCCGTCGTCTTCGAGGCTGAATACGGCACGCTCGGTCACATAGGTCACCGGAACCTTCCACAGCCTGGCGTATGTGCCGCTGAAGGAGATCTGCTCCAGCACGGGAACGAACTTCGCCGACTTGCCTTCCTGCTCGACCCGGATGCCGTCGCCGGTAAACTGAAGCTGCTGCTTGCCGGCGCGCAGCGTACCGACAAAGACGACGCGCTTGGCACCTTGCGAGATATTGACGAAGCCGCCGATCCCCGCGATGCGCCCGCCGAACTTGCTGACATTGACGTTGCCTTGCGGATCGACTTCCGCGAAGGAGAGAATCGCCACATCCAGGCCGCCGCCGTTGTACCAATCGAACTGGTAGCCCGCGTCGACCATCGCCGCTTGATTGCGCGCCATGCCGAAGTCGGTCCCGGTGGCGGGGACGCCACCGATATGGCCTTGCTCGACCGTGAACGTGACGTGCTCGCTCAGATGTTCTTCGGCCAGTACGGCGGCCGCGCCGTCGGGCATGCCGAAACCCAGGTTGACCACATCGCCGTTGCGCAACTCGGCCGCGGCGCGGCGGGCGATCACCTTGCGTTCGCTCAAGGGTAATTGCGCGATATCCGTCGCCGGCACACGCATGGCGCCGGTCAGGCTGCCATCCTCGTCGGTCGCCACCGACAAGCGCTGTCCCGGGTAGACCACCACGGCATCGACCAGCACACCCGGTACCTTGACGACGCGCGGATCCAGGGTGCCGGGTTTCACCAGGTGTTTGACCTGGGCGATGACGATGCCGCCCGAGTTCCTGGCCGCTTGTGCGGCGGAAAGCGTCTCCGCATAAAGGCCTTCGCTTTCCATCGTGATGTTGCCCGCCTCGTCGGCGGTGGTGCCACGAATGATCGCCACGTCGATGTTGAACGACGGGTAAAAGAGGTACTCGCGGCCCTTGATGGTCATCAACTCGACCATCTCGCCCTTGGCCTTGGCATTCAGCCGCCCACCGTCGATGCGCGGGTCGACGAACGTGCCCAGCCCCACGTGGGTGATCACGCCCGGAGCGTGGCCGGCGATGGCGCGAAACAGATGGGAGAGCACACCTTGCGGCAGGCAGTACGCCTCGATCTCTTCGGAAATAGCCATGCGCTGCATGCGCGGCGCCCAGTTCCAGTGACCCCCGATCACCTTGCTCACCATGCCTTGATGCGCGAACCGGTCGATCCCGGCGCCCTGCCCGTCGCCAACACCGCTCGGATGGACCACAGTCAGGTTGGCCGGGTGGCTTTCACGCGCGAACCGCGACTCCAGCGCGGCGAGCACCAGGCCGGGCTCATTGACACCACCGCCCGAGCCATCGATCAGCACGGTGGCACCGTCGCGAACCAGCGCCGAAG
>DATCXE010000325.1:0-10236 GCA_036565985.1 Bradyrhizobium sp. | reverse complement strand
GCCGCCGTTTCACCGCCGAAGCCGCCAAGGATGACCGAGATGAAGGAACGATTCATCGCGTGGCACATGATGTAGGACAGGATCGCGCCGGACGATCCGACCAGCGCGCCGGTGACGATCAGCGCCGAATTGCCCAGCGTGAAGCCGATGCCGGCGGGGGCCCAGCCGGAATAGGAATTCAGCATCGAGATCACGACCGGCATGTCGGCGCCACCGATCGGGATGATCATCAGCACGCCGAGCACCAGCGCGATGATGGTGATCAGCCAGAAGTCGAGCGCGCTGCCCGACATCACGAGGCCGACGATGAAGAACACCAGCGCGAGCGCGAGCACGATGTTGATGACGTGACGGAACGGCAGGATGATCGGTGCGCCGCTCATGCGCGCCGACAGCTTGAGGAACGCGATCACCGAACCGGTGAAGGTCAGCGCGCCGATGGCAACGCCGAGCGACATTTCAACGAGACTCGAACCGTGAATCGCGCCGGGCTTGCCGATATCGAAGGCCTCGGGCGCATAGAAGGCGCCGGCGGCGACCAGCACCGCGGCCATGCCGACCAGCGAGTGGAAAGCCGCGACCAGTTCCGGCATCGAGGTCATCGGCACCCTGCGGGCAATCACCGCGCCGATACCGCCGCCGATGGCGATGCCGAGGATCACCAGCACCCAGGCGACGCCGTCCGCCGGCGGATGGACCGCGAGCGTGGTCGCAACCGCGATCGCCATGCCGATCATGCCGAACAGATTGCCCTGGCGGGACGTGGCGGGACTGGACAACCCGCGCAGCGAGAGGATGAACAGCACGCCCGCAACGAGATACAGAATTGCAGCCAGATTGGCGTTCATCTCACGTCCCCATTGTCTTCGTCACCACGACGTGCACGCCACGCGCCGGTCATTTCACTTGGCCTTCTTCTTGTACATCGCCAGCATGCGCTGGGTGACGAGGAAGCCGCCGAAGATGTTGATGCAGGCGAAGATCAGCGCGATGAAGCCGAAGCCGCGCGCCCAGCCGCTGCCGCTGGAGATCATCGGGACGCCGACCGCGAGCAGCGCGCCGACGACGATCACCGAGGAGATCGCGTTGGTCACCGACATCAGCGGCGTATGCAGCGCCGGCGTCACCGACCACACCACGAAGTAGCCGACGAAGACGGCGAGGACGAAAATCGAGAGCCGGAATACGAAGGGATCGACGGCTTGGGCGACATGCTCCATGACTTCTCTCCTCAGGTCTTCGGCTGGAAATTCGGATGGATGACGGCGCCGTCTTTGGTCAGCGCGGTGGCTTTCACCAGTTCGTCGTCCCAGTTGACCGCGAGCGCCTTGTTCGGCTTGTCGACCATCGTCTCGATGAAGTTGAACAAATTGCGGGCATAGAGGCTGGAGGCCGACTGGGCGACGCGGCCGGCTACATTGGTGTAGCCGACGATCTTGATGCCATCGACATCGACGACCTGGCCCGCCTTGGCGCCCTCGACATTGCCGCCGCGCTCGACGGCGAGGTCGACCAGCACCGAGCCCGGCTTCATCGACTTGACCATCTCGCCGCTGACGAGTTTCGGCGCCGGCCGGCCCGGGATCAGGGCCGTGGTGATGACGATATCCTGCTTCTTGACGTGCTCGGCGGTGAGCGCGGCCTGCTTGGCCTGATACTCTTTCGACATTTCCTTGGCGTAGCCGCCGGCGGTCTGGGCGTTCTTGAATTCCTCATCCTCGACCGCGAGGAATTTTGCGCCGAGCGATTCGACCTGCTCCTTGGTGGCCGGACGCACGTCGGTGGCGGTGACCACGGCGCCGAGCCGGCGCGCGGTCGCGATCGCCTGCAGGCCGGCGACGCCGACGCCCATCACGAACACCTTCGCGGCCGGAACGGTGCCGGCCGCGGTCATCATCATCGGGAAGGCGCGGCCGAAGGATTCGGCCGCCTCGATCACCGCGCGGTAACCGGCGAGGTTCGCCTGGCTGGACAGCACGTCCATGACCTGTGCGCGGGTGATGCGCGGCATCAGTTCCATCGCAAACGCCGCCACGCCGGCGTCCGCAATCGTCTTCAGCGCCGCCTCGTTGCCGTAGGGATCCATGATCGCAATGACGAGCGCGCCGCGCTTGTATTGCGCAAGCTCGCTGGGCTCGGGCCGCTTCACCTTGATGATGATGTCGGCATCCTTCAACGCATCGGCGCTGACGGTGGCGCCGACCGCAGTGAATTCGGAATCCGGCAGGCCCGACTTGATGCCCGCGCCCGGTTCGATCGCCACGTCGGCGCCGAGCGCCTTGAATTTCTTCACGGTATCGGGGGAAGCGGCAACCCGCGGCTCGGACGGATCGATTTCCTTGGCGACGGCAATCTTCATAGGGCCTCCCCCGCTGCGCGGCAGGCGCGCGCAAGCAAACTAGCGTCTTTTTCGCTTAGTTGGATACCGGTTTCGTAACCGGAGTGCGTGCAATTTTTTTTGCGCCGCCGGGGTCGGCGGTGCAGGCAGAGGCGCGTCAGGTCAGGAAGAAGCCCATCAAGGCAACGATGATGACGACGGCGACGGTGCCGTATTTGACCAGCATGATGAACCCTTCATAGGTCTGCTCATGGGCCACGTAATCGTTGCCGTCAGCGGTCGTGTAGGCCACTTCGTTATGGTCTGCCATCGGTCTCCCCAGTCAAATCCGGTATCTCGCGTGCAATTACCGCAAAGCGTTTGACAGGGCAACGGCCAACGCGCCGCCCGCCCCCGCTTATCGGCTCATTCGGACGGCCAATTGTCCCGGATCCAGCGGGCCAGGCTCTCCTCGCTGACTTCGCCTGCGGCGAGGGAGAGGATGATCGCCGTGGCATGCGCCGGGGCGGGGGCAAAGGGTATGTCGTTGCTGCGCAGGAAGACCATCATGGCGTGGAACGCGATGCGCTTGTTGCCGTCCACAAACGCATGATTGCGGGCAAGGCCGAACGCATAGGCTGCAGCGAGTGCAGCCATATCCGTCTGTCCGTAATTCCATTGGTTGACTGGCCGCAAGACGGCGGACTCAAGAAGGCCACGATCCCGAATGCCTTCCGGTCCGCCGAATATTGCCAGTTGCTCGGCATGCATGTCGATGACCTCATCGACATCGAGCCAAATTGGCTCACTCATTTTGCAAGCGCGGCAAACGTATCACGGTACTCGTGCATGACTTGGCGCGCGATTTCCATGGTTCGGGCGTGCTTCGGGTTGAATGGCGAGAGCCGCAGACTGCCATCCGGTTGCTCGACCGGATAGAACTTGTCCCCCTCCTTGAGATTGAGGCGGGCCAGAAGCTCTTTCGGCAGGATCACGCCAACCGAATTGCCAATCTTCCGAATTTGAAGGGCGGTGTCCTCAAGCTTGTATTCGCTAGGCGCTTCATTCAGGCCGCGGGGGGTCTTGGTGGTCATGGCACAAGCTCCGTTATACAAAATGTATAACATGCCTGGGCCAACCGTTCAACAAATGTTTTACGGCCAGAAGCCCTACCCGACCACGAAGTCGAACCGCCCGGCCAGCCAACCCTCGTTCTTGGCCGTGCGCATCAGCAATTCCATGCGAAACAGGCCGTCGGAACGGTTATGCGCTTCGCCAGGGAAATAAAGCTGGGTGGTCAGTATCCGGCCGCCGCGCGGCTGCACCTTCACATGGATATGGCGCGTCCGGCCGGGATAAAGGCCGGGCACGATGCTGCGCAACCGATAACGTCCTTCCGCATCGGTGAACTGATGGCCGCGCAGGCGGAAACCGGAATTGTCATACCGGCCCTTGTCGTCGGCCTGCCAGAAATCCAGCAGGGCTCCGGCAAGCGGTTGGCAGCCTCGGGTGAGAACGATACCGACCAGTTCGATCTGCTGCCCGGCCATGCCTGCTTCAAGCAGTTCGACGCGCTCCGGAGATGACGGCTTGAAGTACGGCCCTTCGGTCTGCGCCAGTGTCGCTTCGTCGCCATCGTGGCATGCGGGCGTCGCGGCGAGCGGCGTCTCGGCAGCGCTGTAATCGATCGCGAGCATCGAACCGGCCGCGACGATCCCTGCTCCAACACCCCCTGCCCGAAGTACAGCGCGTCGCGTCGGCGTGTCGATCATGGGTTCCACTCCCGTCGCCACCATCACCATGGAGCGAGACGACGGTCGAAATTGTGTCGGCGCTTATCACAAGTCCGTTTCGTGGCTTTTCCGCGCGGCTTTGGGCGGCGGCGTCAGCCCATCGTTTCCAGTTCGTCGATCATGCCTGCGATGACGGACAGCCCGCCATCCCAGAATTTGGGATCCTTGGCGTCCAATCCAAAAGGCTTGAGCAGTTCCGAATAATGCTTGGTGCCGCCGGCCGCGAGCATCGCGAGATAGCGCTCGGCAAAACCCTCGGAGGCATTCTCGTAGACCGCATAGAGCGAGTTAACCAGGCAATCGCCGAACGCGTAGGCGTAAACATAGAACGGCGAATGGATGAAATGCGGGATATACATCCAGAAATTCTCGTATCCCGGGCGGATGTCGATGGCTGGCCCAAGGCTCTCGCTCTGAACGCTGAGCCAGATCTCTCCGATGCGCTCCGCAGTCAGTTCGCCGTTCCTGCGCTCGGTATGCACGGCGCGCTCGAACGAGTAGAACGCGATCTGCCGCACCACGGTGTTGATCATGTCCTCGACCTTGCCGGCGAGCAGCGCCTGCCGCTGCCTGGCGCTTTTGGTCTGCGACAACAGCCGCTTGAAGGTCAGCATTTCGCCGAACACGCTGGCGGTCTCGGCGAGCGTCAGCGGCGTCGGCGCCATCAGCGCTCCATTTTTCGCAGCCAGCACCTGATGCACGCCATGGCCCAGTTCATGCGCCAGCGTCATCACGTCGCGCGGCTTGCCCTGGTAGTTCATCAGCACGTAGGGATGCGCCGATGGCGTGGTCGGATGCGAGAACGCGCCCGGCGCCTTGCCCGGCCGCACCGGCGCATCGATCCAGCGATCGGTGAAGAACCGTTCCGCGATCGCGGCCATCTCGGTGGAGAAGCCGCGGTAGGCGGTCAGGACCATGTTCTGGGCGTCGGGCCAGCCGATGGTGCCGGTGGCTGCAAACGGCAGCGGCGCGTTGCGGTCCCAATGCGCGAGCTTCTTCTTTTTGAACCAGCCGGCCTTCAGATTGTAATAGCGGTGCGAGAGCCGCGGATAGGCCGCGCGAACCGAACCGACCAGGGCATCGACGACTTCGCGCTCGACGCGGTTGTTGAGGTGGCGCGAATCCGCCACGTCCTGAAAGCCGCGCCAGCGATCGGAGATTTCCTTGTCCTTGGCCAGCGTGTTGGTGATCAGGGCAAAGGTCCGCTCGTTGTCCTTGAAGGTCTTGGCCAGCGCCTGGCCCGCCGCCTTGCGCTTTTCCGGCGCGCGATCCTGCAACAGATTGAGCGTCGGCTCGATCGCCAACTCCTTGCCGCCGACCTTGAAGCGCAGGCCGGAGATCGTCTGGTCGAACAGCCGGTTCCAGGCGGCGTAGCCGCTCTGGGATTTTTCATGAAACAGCTGCTCGACACGATCCTCGAGCTGATACGGCTTGTCCTTGCGCAGATCCTCGATCCACGGACGGTAATGCCCAAGCTCCGGCGTCTCCATCGCACGCTCGATCACGGCGTCGTCGACACGGTTGAGTTCAAGTCCGAAGAACAGCAGATGCACCGAGGCCGCTGTCAGCCGCTCCGAGACATCGCCATAGAACTTGGAGATGGCGGGATCGACGCTGTCGCCTGCGTGGACGAGCCCGGCATAGGAGCCGAGCCGGCCGGCAAGATCGTCGATCGACTCGTAGCGCCTGACCGCTTCGGCGAGCCAGTGGCCGCCGTCTTCCCTGGCGACGCCTTCCGCGAGCTTGCCCTTGTAGTCGGCCTCGAACGCGATGCAGTCTGCATCCATCTGCTGCAAGTCGCGCGCGACTTCGGGCGCGTCGATGCCGCTGTAGAGATCGGCCAGATTCCATTCCGGCAGCTTGCCGGTTTTCGACTTGGCGGCGGCCGCCTTGCCGGCGGCGGCACCCTTGCCGATCACGGCTTTGCGGGGCGTCTTGCTGACTCGGGATGTCGCGGATTTCGAAGGCATGGACACTTTCAAATTGGCGTGGCGATCAACTGGGAAGGGTCGGATCGGACGATCCGATCAGCTAGGCGATCAAACAAACTAGGCGATCAAATTGACTTGCCCATCAAATTGACTTGGCGATCAGGCGAGGGCCGCGAGCTGCGGCGCCAGCTGCACCAGCAGTTCCTCGGTCTCGGTGAGCATCGGCTCGAGCTTCTCGTGGAAGACGCTCCGAGCCGCGCACCACAACGTTATCATGCGAACCATGAGCCACGACGTGGATGGAACCGCGGCCCTGGCGTGCAGAACGACGAGATCGAGGTTCCGATGCTCGAACAGCACCCGCCCCGATCCGTCTTCGAGGATATATTGCCGCCCGATCCGTGACAGGCACAATTCGCAGGCCTGATCCGGCAGCGAACCCAGCAGATAGAATTGGGCGTCACCGTTTTCCGTCGTGCCGGTTTCCCATTGGCGGCCAGTCGCCGGTGCCAGCGCGGCGCTCAATGCCGCAACAATGGTGTTGAGCTCGCTTTCGCTCCACACCCCGGTGACCGGTTTGCGCTCGAACGCAACTACGCTCATTTGCTCTCAGCTCCGAACAGCAGCCGGTACAGTTCCGGCTCGTAGTACATTAACAGATGTCTTGCGAACGCCGCCTGTTCAAGACCCAATTCGCTGGCCCATGCTCCCATGATTTCAGTTGGAACACGGCTGAACCCGTTCTCAACCTGTGAGATGAAAGTGTAGTATTTCAGGCCGAGGCGTGCAGCGAGATCTGCCTGCGACAATTCGGCATCCGCCCTTCTCAGCTTGAGCCAATCCCCCGCCAGTTTCCGCAATTGCTTGGCTTCCGGCGCGGTCCTGCCGGGCGCACGTTCAGTGAAAACGCCTTGATGTTTTACTTGTTTCATGATTACTAAACTACCCAAATTGAATGACAGAGTAGGTAATGTTCCCTACCACAATCTCAGCTCGCGAATAAGGACCCGATGGCTTTCCTGGACCGCAGTCAGATTGTCGGAACGAGCGACCGGGCCGCCCCGGCGCGTGGCAAGGAGCTGTTTGCCGGCATTCTGCTGGTGGCGCTGATCGCGACTGTGGGTATTCGCAATATTGTGCCGACGGAGCTACTGGCGCCCGCGATCGTCACCCTGCTGTTTGCGGTTGCCGCGCTGACCGCCGGGCTTGCGCTGCTTTGCCGGCGCGATCGCTTCCGCATCATGTGGTTCGACCTCGCCGGAAGCCTGACGTTCATCGGGGTCGTTCTCTCCGTCCTGATCGAGCCGGACCAGATGGTCGGGCTTTTCACCCTCTCGGATCAACCTGAGTAACGGGAACAGTATTTCCGCAGTCTGACTGCGTCGTTCTTCTATCTGCGCGTCCAAGCCCGGGCCCCTCTGGCAGTTCAAGCGAACTGCGATGTCGGATTGGACCATCAACGGAGTGGCCCGCATGCTGGAACTAATCACCTCGCAACACCTGACAGCGCTGTTCCAGGTCATCATGATCGACCTGGTGCTCGCCGGCGACAACGCGATCGTCATCGGACTTGCAGCCGCCGGGCTGCCCGAGGGTCAGCGCAAGAAAGCGATCCTGATCGGCATATTGGCCGCCACGCTGCTGCGCATCGGCTTCGCTTCCATCACCGTTCAGCTGCTGCAGATCATCGGACTATTGCTGGCGGGCGGCGTTCTGCTGCTTTGGGTATGCTGGAAGATGTGGCGCGAGTTGCGCAACTCCCATCATGATCAACCGACATTCCAGAGTTTGTCGTCCGCAAGCACGGTAGACGCATCAACCAGCCCGGGCCGCCAAAAGACGCTTGGCCAGGCCGTGTGGCAGATCACGATCGCCGACGTGTCGATGTCGCTCGACAACGTGCTTGCCGTTGCCGGCGCGGCGCGCGAGCATCCGATGATCCTGATATTCGGCCTGGCGCTTTCCATCGCACTGATGGGGCTCGCCGCCAGCTTCATCGCGCGCATTCTGGAGAAGCATCGCTGGATCGCCTATGTCGGCCTCGCGATCATCCTCTATGTCGCTCTCGACATGTGCTATCGCGGCGCCCTGGAAGTTTGGCCGCATCTCAATCTTTAGCCGCCCGGAACAGCGCGCCTAGAACAATTAAGTGTGCGTTAATCCGCATAGGCGAGAGTGCCCCGATTCGATACAGTTTGTGTAACGCGCGGGGTACACCATGGCTGCGACCATCCTGATTGCCGATGACGACGCGGTGCAGCGCCGTTTGGTTGAAAACATGGTGCAGAAGTGCGGCTACGAGCCGCTCGTCGTCGAAAGCGGCGATGAGGCCGTGGCGCTGCTGACCGCTGCGGACGGGCAGACGATCGACGCGGTCGTGCTCGACCTCGTGATGCCCGGCCTCGACGGGCTCGGCGTGCTCGCCAAAATTCGTGAAGCAGGCCTGAGCATCCCGGTCATCGTGCAGACCGCGCATGGCGGCATCGACAATGTGGTTTCGGCGATGCGCGCCGGCGCGCAGGATTTCGTCGTCAAGCCGGTCGGCTTCGAGCGGCTGCAGGTATCGCTGCGCAATGCACTCAACGCCAGCGCGCTCAAGGGCGAACTGCAGCGCATCCGCCACAGCCGCGAAGGCCGCCTCACGTTCACCGACATCGTCACCCGAAGCGAAGCCATGGCGGCGGTGCTGCGCACCGCGCAGAAGGCGGCCGCTTCCAGCATTCCTGTGCTGGTCGAAGGCGAATCCGGCGTCGGCAAGGAACTGTTCGCCCGCGCCATCCATGGCACCAGCGAGCGCAAGTCCCGCCCCTTCGTCGCGGTCAATTGCGGCGCCATCCCCGACAATCTCGTGGAATCGATCCTGTTCGGTCACGAGAAGGGCGCCTTCACCGGCGCCACCGAACGCCATATGGGCAAGTTCGTCGAAGCCAATGGCGGCACGCTGTTTCTCGATGAGGTCGGCGAGTTGCCGCTGGCCGCGCAGGTGAAACTGCTTCGCGCGCTGCAGGAAGGCACGGTCGAGGCGGTCGGCGGCCGCAGGCCGGTCAAGGTCGACGTGCGCATCATTTCGGCGACCAACCGCAAGCTGCTCGATCTCGTGAAGAGCGGCGCGTTCCGCGAAGACCTGTTCTACCGGCTGCACGTTCTGCCGTTGACGATTCCGCCGCTGCGGATGCGGCGCGAGGACATCCCGCATCTGTTGCGGCATTTCCTGGCGCGCTTTACCGCCGAGGAAAACCGCACCATCACCGGCATCAGCGGCGAGGCCGTGGCGCATCTCGCGCAGCTCGACTGGCCCGGCAACATCCGCCAGCTCGAGAACACGGTGTATCGCGCCGTGGTCATGAGCGAAGGCGATCAGCTTGGCCTGTCGGACTTCCCGCAGGCCGCAGGCCAGGCGCTTCCGCAAGCCGAAGTCGCGCACAGCGAACCGCTGATCATCGCGCCCTCGACGGCGCCTGCGATGGTATCGGGTAGTGAAATACCAATTGCGCCGCTCGGCCATGCCGGCAGCCTTGCGATGCTGACGGCGACCGGCGAGGTGCGGCCGCTCGAGGACATGGAGAACGAGATCATCCGCTTCGCGATCTCGCATTATCGCGGCCAGATGTCGGAGGTCGCGCGCCGGCTCAAGATCGGCCGCTCGACGCTCTACCGCAAGCTCGACGAAGCCGCTGCCGCCGACCCTGCAGAAGGCGGCGCACACGACGCTGACTGAACGAACCGCCGATTGTGGCGTCGAGGTGGCAAAGTGCTGGCGGGCCAACGAGTTGCCCGATTCAGAACCTTTGAACCGTGGCTTGCAGGTAACAGACAAAAGGCGGGTGGCGTGGCAAATTCGCACGACCCACTGTAATTGGGTTGTTTGAGGTCAGTTTGTCGTGAGTAGTCCCCCATGGCGCTGGCTGCATGAAAGGGGCACATGTATCGTCTGCGTTTGAATCGTTATGTGCAGGCGTACCGACTGAACCGCTCGAGGCCGGCGCTTTCTGCGCAAGCTGTGACGAACAATACCTAACGACTGTTCCATGCCGGGGCAGTTTCGCCCAAGGGGGTGTGACGATGCGTGACTGTTCGACGAACCGTGCTGGCTTTGACCGCGTGCTGATGGCTGTCGCGGCAACGTTCCTCGCGGTATCCGCCACCTCGGCCCAGGCGGGCCCGTCGGATACGCCGCGCGCCAGCTCCGCCGAAC
>DATCXE010000319.1:0-4192 GCA_036565985.1 Bradyrhizobium sp. | reverse complement strand
CTCAACGGCCGCGAGGAGCAGATCGCCGGTGAACTGTCGGGCGGCTGGAAGCAGCGTCTGGCGCTCGGCGCCTGCACGCTGCCCAATCCGCAATTGCTGCTGCTGGACGAGCCGACCGCCGGCGTCGACCCCAAGGCGCGGCGCGATTTCTGGAACGAGATTCACGCGCTCGCCGCCGAAGGGCTGACCGTGCTGGTCTCCACCCACTACATGGACGAGGCCGAGCGCTGTCACGAGATCGCCTATATCGCCTACGGCCATTTGCTCGCGCACGGCACCGTCGACGAGGTGATCGCGAGGTCGGCGCTGACGACATGGACGGTCACCGGCGACGATCTCAACGGCCTTGCGACCGAACTCGCAGGCCAACCGGGCGTCGACATGGTGGCGCCGTTCGGCACCAGCCTGCACGTCTCCGGGCGCGACAAATCCGCACTCGAGGCGACCATCGCGCCATATCGGGCGAAGAAGGGATGGCAGTGGCAGGATAGCGAGCCATCGCTGGAGGACGTCTTCATCGATCTCATGACCCGCTCAAAGGATAATTTCCAATGAGTGCTGTCGAAGCCACCAGCCAGGATCGAGAAATCCCGGAGCCGCGCTTCGGCTTCTGGCGGCGCAGCTATGCGATGCTGGTCAAGGAATTCATCCAGCTCCGCCGCGACCGCGTCTCGTTTGCGATGATCGTGATGATCCCGGTGATGCAACTGCTGCTGTTCGGCTATGCCATCAACACCACGCCGCGCCATCTGCCGACGGCGGTGTTGATCCAGGAGGACAGCGATCTGGCGCGTTCGGTGCTGAAGGCGCTGGAGAATACCAGCTACTTCCGCTTCACGCGCGAAGTGCACAGCGTTGCCGAGTTCGACGATCTCCTGCAGTCCGGCAAGGTGCTGTTCGGGGTCGAGATCCCGCGCGGCTTCGAGCGCGCGGTGCGGCGCGGCGACAAGCCGGCGCTGCTGGTCGCGGCGGATGCGACCGATCCGGTCGCGGCCGGCTCAGCGCTCGGCTCGCTCGGCATGGTGGTGCAGACCGCGCTGGCGCACGACCTCCACATCGGCGACCCACCCCAGCTTCCGTTCGAGATCAGGGCGCATGCCCGCTATAACCCCGCCGCCGAGTCGCGGCTCAATATCGTGCCCGGCCTGGTCGGCACCATCCTGACCATGACCATGCTGATCTTCACGGCGCTGTCCGTGACGCGCGAGATCGAGCGCGGCACCATGGAGAGCCTGCTGTCGATGCCGATCAGGCCGGTGGAAGTCATGTTCGGCAAGATCATTCCCTATGTGCTGGTCGGGTTCATCCAGGCTTCGCTGATCATCGGCATCGGCGTAGGCCTGTTCGGGGTGCCGATCCTCGGCAGCATGGTGATGCTGGCGCTGCTGACGACGCTGTTCATCACCACCAACCTGTCGATCGGCTACACGTTCTCGACCATCGTGCAGAACCAGTTGCAGGCGATGCAGCTGTCGATGATGTTCTTCCTGCCGAGCATTCTGCTGTCCGGCTTCATGTTTCCGTTCGCGGGCATGCCGGTCTGGGCGCAGTATCTCGGCGAAGGCCTGCCGCTGACGCATTACATCCGCATCGTCCGCGCCATCATGCTCAAGGGCGCGACCATCCAGAACCTGCAGTACGACACGATTGCACTCATTGCACTGATGTTATTTGCGATGACCGTCGCGGTGACGCGCTTCCGTCGCACGCTCGATTGAGGCATATAGTCACCTAGTCACCATCCTATCAGCGTCATTCCGGGGCGCCTCGAAGAGGCGAACCCGGAATCTCGAGATTCCGGGTTCGCGCTTTGCGCGCCCCGGAATGACAAGAGGCAACAATGCTCGGTTTCTGGGGCAACAAAAGCAAAGAACAAAAGCCGCCGGTACCGGACGACTTCCAGCGCGCGTTGACGCAGCAGGTGATGGCGACCGACCTGCTCCGTATCAGGGCGCTCATGGCCACGGCGGTCGTGCTCGGAGCCACCGTTGGCATCGTCTACATCGTCGCACCCGAAGCGGTGAATAGCGTCTGGCACGGCAAGCTCACGCCGCGCTATCTCTTTTCGATCATCGTGCCGTTCATCCTGTTCGAATGGTGGGTGAGCGGCGCCATCAAGCGGCACATGCGGCGGGGCCTCGATCTGCCGCTGTACCGGCGTTATATCGGCGCGCTGATCGAGACCTCGATGCCGACGGTCGCTCTGGCCGTGCACATCGACAGCATGGGATCGGCCGCTGCGCTCGGCTTCGTGACGCCGATGATCTATTTCATCTTCATCATCCTCTCGACGCTGCGGCTGGATTTCTGGCTCTCCACCTTCACCGGCGCGGTCGCCGCCGTGCAGTTGTTCTGCATGGCGATGTTCTATCATTCGACCACTGGCGCCGACGCCGAGCCCATCGTCTTCTATCACGCTGCCCGCAGCCTGATCGTCCTGGTCTGCGGCGTGCTTGCGGGCGCGGTCGGCCACCAGTTGCGCCGGCAGTTCGAGGCGAGCATCATGGCGGCGACCGCGCGCGACCGCGTCACCAACCTGTTCGGCCAGCACGTCTCGCCGCAGGTGGTCGAACGCTTGCTGGCCGAAGGTACCAGGACCGACAGCGACATTCGCCGCGTCGCCGTCATGTTCGTCGATTTTCGCAGCTTTACCGCCGGCGCGCGCAGCCGGACGCCGCAGGAAGTGGTCGACCGGCTCGACGGCGCCTTTGCCATTCTCGTCGACATTCTCGATCGCCACGGTGGCATCGTGAACAAGTTTCTCGGCGACGGATTTCTGGCGCTGTTCGGCGCCCCCCTCGAAGCGTCGGATCCGGCGCATCGGGCGGTCGCCGCGGCGCGCGAAATGCTGGAAGCCAATGCGCGGATCAATGAGGCGACGAGCTGGCCGCTGCGCATCGGCATCGGCATTCACCTCGGCGAGGTCGTCGCCGGCAGTATCGGTTCGCCGCGGCGCAAGGAATACACCGTGATCGGCGACACCGTGAACTTCGCCTCGCGGCTGGAGGCGCTCAACAAGGATTTCAATTCGCAGTTCCTGATCTCGGAAGCGGTTCGCGACGCGCTCGGCGAAGCATGCGGCGATGCCGTTTCGCTCGGCGAGGTCGAGGTCAGGGGCTATGAGCGGCCGATGGCCGTGTGGCGGTTGGGATAGAGGGATATCGAAATGCAGCGTCGTTATGTCACCGTGGACGTTTTCACCGACCGTGCCTTTGGCGGCAATCCGCTCGCCGTGGTGCTCGATGCCGGCGGCCTTTCCACGGCGCAGATGCAGGCGATCGCCACCGAGTTCAACTATTCGGAGACGACCTTCGTGCTGCCGCCAGTCGATCGCGCCAACGACGCGCAGGTGCGCATCTTTACGGTGAACCGCGAGATACCCTTCGCGGGCCATCCCAATGTCGGCACCGCCTTCGTGCTGGCGACGCTGGCGGCGAAACCGCCGGCGCGGCTGTTGTTTGAGGAACTGGCGGGGCTGGTGCCGGTCGCGGTTCAGGCCGAGCAGGGCAAGGTCGTCAGCACCGAACTGACGGCGCCGCAGCCGCTGAAGCGGATGTCGCATCTGGACGCCGAGCAGGCGGCGGCCTGCCTGTCGCTGTTGGCGAACGATGTGAAGACCGACCGCCATCCGCCGCAGGTGATCTCGGTAGGGCTATCGTTCCTTGCGGTCGAAGTTGCGTCGCGCGAGGCGCTGCGGCGGGCAAAGCCGGACGCGGCGGCGTTCGCAGAGATTTTCCCGTGCGACGGCAGCGACGCGGTCTATTTCTATACCAGGGATGTGCCGGCGAGTGAAAAGCCCTGCGAACTGCAGGCGCGGATGTTTCATCCGGGCGCGAGCGGGCTGTCGGAGGATCCCGCAACCGGCAGCGCGACGGCGGCGGCAGCCGCGCTGCTCGCCGATCTCGACGCCACCATGGATGGCGAACTGAAACTGAAGATCGGGCAGGGCGTCGACATGGGCCGGCCGAGCCTGCTGCTGACGCGCGTGCGCAAGAAGAACGGCGCGATAGAGTCTATTCATGTCGGCGGCGGCTCCGTGAAGATGATGGAAGGAACGTTCCGGCTGGCGGGAGAGGGGTGAACCTTTCGTCATTTCGGGGCGCGCCAATTGGCGCGAACCCGGAATCCATATCGCCATCTGCTTTATGGCTTGATGGATTCCGGGCTCGCGCTTCGCGCGCCCCGGAATGAC
>DATCXE010000318.1:0-3149 GCA_036565985.1 Bradyrhizobium sp. | reverse complement strand
CAGCCGGTCGCCGGGCTTGAGCGCGCCGTTGGCGATCTCGGCGGCGACGGTATCGGCCAGCTTCAGGTATTCGAACTTTGACATTATTGCACCGAGAGCAATGTTTTACTTGCACCGAGCAATGTATCGGATCATTTAAGGCCCATCAAGCCTGAGATTGCACTGAGAGGGGTGCAAGCAATCAGAATGCAATGTGCGGCCGCTGTGGCAGCGGTTGCGCCGGCGGCGTCGCCTTGCCGCACGGAAGCCAACTGGAGAAGAACGATGACGATGATATCCCAGACTGCGGGCCAACCTGCTTCCCACCACGAGTCGGGCGGATTATTCCGCGTCCTCGGAAGCTGGGTGAACGTCATCGTCACCTATTTCGCGCACCGCCAGGCCATCAAAACGCTGAGCGAACTGGACGATCGAGCGCTCCGCGACATCGGGATCGAGCGATGCAGGATTGAATCGGCCGTGCGTGGCGGCCTCGATCCGGAGTTCGGCCGCATCAGGTGAAGCGCCTGGATTGATTGCAATGCAAATCAGCCGGCCCGGTCGATCGACCGGGCGGAATTGCATTGAGCCAGGTCGTCAGTGCCGGACCACCAGCACCGAGCACTTGGCGTAGCGCACGACATGGCCGGCGTTTGAGCCGAGAAAATAGGTCCGCATCGCCGGCCGGTGCGAGGTCATCACGATCAGGTCGGCCTTGATCGCTGCGGCCTCTTCCAGAATCTCGTGATAGATGCCGCCCTGGCGGACCGCGGTGGAAATGCGCGATGCCTCGATGCCGGATTCGCGCGCCACGATCGCGAGCGCTTCCTGCGACGTCGCCCGTTGCTGCGCGTCGAAATCGGCCGGCACATATTCGGCCAGCATCACCGGCGTCATCGGCATCACATTGAGCAGGCGCACCGCGCCGTGCCAGGTCTGCGACAGCGTCGCGGCAGTTGCGATCGCGGGCTTGGTCAGGTCGGTATCGGTCAGATCGATCGGCACGAGAATCGACTTGAACATTTGCGCCTCCTGCGCGAGCCCGTTCGGTTCTGGTTTGTCAGCGCCGGACTCCAGCCGTTTGTTTTTCAACGTTTTCTTTTGCGCGAGCTTGTTCTCGCATCGCTTGAAAACGTGATCGTCCTTCACCTTAACATGGCAGGACACGGCTGTCCGCCGGCCTCAATCGTCAGAGGTCTGCTTCAGCAATTTCGGGCTCGTGAAACGCACCAGTTTGCCGCGGCGGAACGCCACCTCGCTCCACTCGTCGATCGCGAAGTCAAGGATGGCAAGGCCAGCGGTCGGCAGATTGTCCTCGATCGCCTTTTTTGCCGACGCATCGCCGCTGCCGGTGAGCATCAGCGCCAGTTCGTGCATGCCGGGATTGTGACCGATCAGCATCAGGCGCTTGGGATCGTTGACCTCGACCATGCGGATGATCTTCAGAAGCCGCGTCGGCTCGGCGCCGTAGAGTTCGTCGAGAAGTTCGACCTGCGGCTGCTGCGCCGGTTCCCCCAGCGCATCCTTCATCGCCGCGCTGGCAATTTCCCAGGTCTGGTGCGCCCGCACCGCCGTCGAGACCAGAACGGCGTCCGGAATCGGCGGATGTCTGCCGATCCAGTCGCCGATAACAGCGGCGTCGCGCCGGCCGCGGTCGTCGAGGCGGCGGTCGTGGTCGTGGCCCGAAGGCGCGTCGTGTTCGGTCTTGGCATGACGCAGCAGCATCAAACGGCGCATGGGCGCAATCTCGATTCGGTCTCAGTTTGGACTAATCTACAAGCTCATGGCTGTGACAAGGTGACAAGCGCCGCAGCGGTCCGTAAGAAAACGACATGGCTGAGACTTTCACAAGTGCGACCAACGGCCCTGACGGCGAGCCCTTGCGTTCGCGTCTTTCCTTCGACCTGGATGTCGATATCTGCGTGGTCGGGGCGGGGCTTGCCGGGCTTACGGTCGCGGTAGAGGCCGCGCGCCTCGGCGCCAGTGTCGCCGTGCTCGAAGGCCGGCATGTCGGCTGGAACGCTTCAGGCCATCAACTTGGCACGGTAATGCCGGGATATAGCCTTCCAGTCGCCGAACTGATCGAGCGCGTCGGGCTCGACGATGCGCGCGAACTGTGGGCGCTGTCGAAGCTTGGCGCCGATTATGTTCGCGCCGCCGCCACCGAGGAAGCCATGCCCGGCATTGCGCTGAGCGAGGGCGCGCTGGAAGTTTCCAATGTCGACGCCGGCGAAACGCTGATCAGCCGCCTGCAGACGCTGGGCGAGGATTTCGAGACCGACGTCGAGGGATGGCAGGTTGACCGCGTGCGCGAACAACTCGGCACCGGACGGTATTTCCACGGGATCCATTATCCGCGCGCGTTCCAGATCGACGGCCGGAAATACATCCACGGCCTGGCCGATCAGGCGAGGCGGGCAGGGGCGCGCATCTTCGAGGACACGCCTGTCGTCAGCATCGATTCGTCAGGCATTCGCAAGCGCATCGTGACGCCGTCGGCGCGGCTGCGCGCTTCCCATATCGTGCTGGCCGGCAACGTTCATCTCGGCGCGACGTTGCGGCGTCTGTCGGCGACACTGCTGCCAGTCTGGCGCTATGCAGGGGTGACCGAGCCGCTCGGCGAGCGTCTTGGCGAGGTGATTGCCTTTCGGGGCTCGGTGGCCGACAGCGACGGCATCGATCATTTCCGGATCGTGGACGGCGACCGGCTGATGTGGGCGAGCCCTGAGACCACCTGGGACGCGCGGCCGCGGCGCTTCGGCGCGGCCATTGCCCGCCGCATCACGACCATCTACCCGCAACTCGGTCCTGTCGCGATCGCCGAGGTGTTCGGCGGCGCGGTAGGCGTAACCGTGCACGGCATGCCGCAGATCGGACAGTTGCGCAAAGGCCTGTGGGTCGCGAGCGGCTTCGGCCGTCAGGGGCTGAACACGTCGGCAATGGCCGGGCAATTGATCGCGCGCAGCATCCTCTGGGGTGACGACCGCTGGCGGCTGTTTTCACCGTTCGAACTGGTCTGGGCCGGAGGCGCAACCGGCCGGGTCGCCGGGCATCTGATCGGCCTTTGGGGTCGCGGCAGTTCCGCCGCGGCAGGCGCGCTGGCCCGCTACCGTGAAGGCGCGCGGTCGCGGGAACGAATCCGCGAGGCGCGACTGGCGGAAGCCAACCGG
>DATCXE010000309.1:0-9782 GCA_036565985.1 Bradyrhizobium sp. | reverse complement strand
TAGTCTATTTGAGGCCGGGGTCGACGTGACGGGCGAACGCGTAGAGCGGCGATTGGCTGCTATTCTGGCCGCGGACGTCGCGGGCTACAGCAAGCTGATGGGCGCCGACGAAGAGGGCACGCTCTCGGCGCTGAAAGGACTCCGGCGCACGCTTACCGATCCCAAGATCAAGGAGCACCACGGGCGCATCTTCAAGACGACAGGCGATGGCATGTTCGTCGAATTCGCCAGCGCTGTCGATGCCGTGAGATGCGCCCTTGAGGTTCAGCGCGGCATGGCCGTTCACAATGCAACAGTGAAGCCTGAAACGCGCATCGAGTTCCGGATGGGCATCAACATCGGTGACGTCATCGAGGACGCCGGGGACGTCTTCGGCGATGGCGTGAATGTCGCAGCCCGACTTGAAGGCATCGCTGCCCGCGGCGGCATTTGCATTTCCCGGCAGGTGCTGGACCTCGTTGAGGGGAAGGTCGAGATGTCGTTTCGCGAACTCGGCCGACAAAATCTAAAGAACATCGCCCGGCCGATCGAAGTATACGGCGTGGATATCGACAAGGGTGGCTCGCTGGCGGAGCGTGTGCTGGCCCAATCGGATCTCAAGCAGGAAGTTCGATATTGCAGCGCCCCTGACGGCGTCCGGCTTGCCTATGCGAAGGTCGGTTCGGGTCCGCCCCTGCTGCGATCGGCTCATTGGCTGGGGCATCTGGAATACGATTGGGAGCAGCCCATCTTCCGCTATCGTCTTCTCGATCTCGCAAAGACCTATACGCTGGTTCGCTACGATGCGCGCGGCAATGGTCTGTCCGATTGGGACGTCGGTGAGCTTTCCTTTGAATCCTGGCTCAGTGACATGGAGGCCGTTGTCGCCGCCGCCGGGCTTGATCGATTTCCGCTGCTTGGAATGTCGCAAGGGTGCGCGCTCTCGATCGCCTACGCGGCCAAGCATCCGGAACGGGTCTCGGCTTTGATCCTGTTCGGCGGTTTTGCAACCGGCCTCGGCAAAAGACCCAATGTCACGGCAGCCGACCACGAACGCCTGGCGGCGATGAAGACGTTGATGAGGCTGGGCTGGGGGTCGGACGATCCGACGTTCCGCCAGCTGTTCACGTCCCAGATAATGCCGACCGCGACGCGCGAGCAGGCCGACGCATTCAACGAGTTGCAACGGCTGAGTGCCTCGCCGGACTGCGCCGTGCGCTATCTGGACACGGTTGCCGGATTCGACGTCAGACATCTGCTCCCGCTGGTCAAGGCTCCGACACTCGTGATGCATGTTCGCGACGATGCCCGGATTCCCATCGCCATGGGCCGCGAAATGGCCGCCGGCATTCCGAATGCACGCTTTGTCGCGCTGCCGGGCAGGAACCATATCATGCTTGAGCAGGATCCAGGGGCGGCGCAGTTCTCCCGCGAACTCAGAAGCTTCGTGGATAGCCTGAGTTAGGCGCTGGACGGCGCAGATCAGCCTGACAAACGGCGGAGATTCGCACGCTGATCCAACCGAAGACCGATGGCGTTGCGCCAGCTGAGTGCGCCGTCACCGTAACGCGGTCTAATCGCAGGAGACCCACCGGCCGTAGCCGTCGTCGCATCGCGCGCGCGAACGGTAGGGCACGGGCAGCGGCGGCCTCGGCGCATATTCCAGCGCGTAGTCGCGGGCCTCGCCGTAGGAGCGATCCTGTGCGTAGTAAGGCTCGCGAGCGTAGTGACGCTCGGGATAGGCCGGCGCGCGTTCGACGTAGACCGGCTGCGCGGAGTAGGGCCGAGCGTACTCGCCATAGACCGCAGCGGGTGCACGGTACGCGGGGTCCGTCCCGTAATAGGAGGGTTGCCGATATCCGTAACCGGGTTCTGCGTAAGGCGGCGGTTGCCGATAGGCCGGCGCCGGACGCACATAGACATCGGCCGATGGCGCGTAGACTCCGCCCGGCGCCACGTAGATGTCGCTGGCCGCGGCGGCCGCGGAATACAGCACGACAAAGGCCAGCGTGAGCGATGATCGGTACATGTGTGAACTCTCCAACAACTCGAGCCGCGCCAGCCAGCATGATTAATTTTCGCTAAACAATTCGCAGCGTGCAACGACATTCTTCGCGAAGAAGTGTGCCAATTCTGGACTCGTCTTTCCGCGCAGCTGCATCACATGTTGCTCACACACAAGCGCAGCCCTGCAATTGTCGTAATCGTAATTCTGTCGGTAGCGGGAAGGTAGGATAGGCGAACCAACGGGTCGCGCGGACGCGCGCCCGATGACAGGCTTGGCGATATCCATCAAGCTTTGTCGATGGAGCGGAGACGATGGGTATCGCTGCGCTTCACCCATCCTACAAGCCTACAGGCTAACCGTTTTCCTGCGCTGGGCGCCGGGACACCGAAAATATCTCCCAGCTCACCATGAACATCGCGGCAATCAAGGGGCCGATGACAAAGCCGTTGAGGCCGAAGACTTCGATGCCGCCGAGCGTGGAAATCAGCACCACGTAATCCGGCAGCTTGGTTTCCTTGCCGACAAGGAACGGGCGCAGCAGGTTGTCGACCAGCCCGATCACGAGCACGCCATACAGGATCAGTCCGATGCCCTGCCATGTGGCGCCGGTCGCCAGGAAGTAGATCGCAACCGGAAGCCAGACCAGCGTGGCGCCGATCGCAGGGATCAGTGACAGGAACGCCATCAGCACGCCCCACAGCAGGGCTGCGTGGATTCCGAGGAACCAGAACGCGATTCCGCCGAGGGCGCCTTGCGCCATGGCGACGAGGATTCCGCCCTTGACGGTGGCGCGAAGCACGTCGGCAAATCTTGTGAACAACGCGGCCTTCTGCTCGCCCTGCAGCGGAATGGCCTCCCTGATCCGTTCTGCCAGCGCCTTGCCGTCACGCAACAGGAAGAACAGCAGATAGAGCATGATGCCGAACTGGATCACGAACTCGAACGTGTTCATGCCGATGCTGAGCGCCTGCGGTGCCAGAACCTGGCCGCCCTTCATCAGGCCGTCCTTGAGCTGGTCGCGCAAGCCTGAGAAATCCGTGAGGTCGAAGCGCTCGATCAGCCCGGTTGCCCAGGCTGGCAATGCGTCGAGTATCTGCTGCAGGTAGTTGCCGAAATTGTATTCCCCCGACTGGATTTTCGTGACCAGTCCGGTTGCCTCCTTCGCCAGCGACGTCGCGACCATCGCCAGCGGCAGGATCACGATCGCGATGATGATCAGAACGGTGACCGCGGCCGCAAGGCTGCGTCGGTCGCCCATCGCTGCAAGCAGCCGCCGATAAACCGGTGCGAAAAGCACCGCCACGACGATCGCCCAGAGGACGGCGCCATAGAACGGCTGCAGCACCCAGGCGAACGCCAGCGTGATGGCGACAAGCAGCAGCAGGAAACCTTGATGTTCAATTCTTTGCACGGCCGGCTCGCTTTCCACTTTCCGAATGGAGCCGGTTGTAGGGCCGATCAGGGGGCACGCAAACAGGAAAGTTCTGGTGCCTGGCGCCGTGGCCGTGCTTCGGGCGCGGCAGCAACGGCCCGTTGCATTGTCACGCTATTTCACAAGGACCTTATTTCACGAGAACCCTATTTTACGAGGATCTGGCCGATCATGCCGGCCTCGCGGTGGCCGGGGATCAGGCACGAATATTCAAAGGCGCCGGCCTTGGTGAATTTCCAAACGATCTCGGCCGATTTCTCCGGCGCGAGCCGCACGCCGTTCGGCTCGGCATGCTCCATATGCGGATTTTCCTTCATCGCCTCGCCATGCCTGAGGTTTTCTTCCGTGGTGGCAAGCAGGAATTCGTGGTTGTCGGCGCCGGCGTTGCGGATCACGAAGCGGATCTGCTCGCCGCGCTTCACCTCGATGCGCGCGGGTGCGTAGGCCATTTCGCTCATCCCGACCTCGATGGTGCGGGAAGGTTTTTTGGGATCGCCGGGCTCTCCGGCCGCATGGCCTCCGTGTGCGTGCTGCTCGTGGCTGTGAGCCCGCGGCGGCAGCGCCGAGAGCGCCGTCAGCGCCAGCAGGATGGTGAGTGTGGTTCTCATCGGTCGTTCTCTCGCGTGTCTCAAGAAAATTCCGTGACAGTCATGACGATAATCTGGTCTTCATGGTGGCGCTCGCGCCTTTACGCCCCGCGCTGTCATTTAGTGGCCGATCTGTTCGAAACAACGTCCTCAACGTCAAGGGGCGACAACGTCGCGCCCGCAATTTACGATGGATGCGAGACCGAAAATGGCAAAGCCTCCTCACGGGAAATCGTGCGTGCCATTCGGGAAAAATAGGAATAACGTTTTTCAGGCGCCGTGGCCCGGCCTCGGTAGCCGCCTACCGGAAGGTCGGTGGAGCCAATGCATCACATTGCTGAATGGCTCGAGACGCTTGGGTTTGGGCAATACGCGCAGCGTTTTGCCGACAACGGCATCGATCTCAGCGTCCTTCCCGACCTGACCGACAAGGACCTTGATTCACTTGGAGTCCTGCTCGGACATCGCCGCAAGATGCTGCGCGTGATCGCCGAACTCAATCAGGGCGGATTGGTCGCCGAGCCCGCGCGCCGGCCCGACGCCGAGCGGCGTCACCTCACCGTCATGTTCTGCGATCTGGTGGGCTCGACCGCGCTCTCTGCGCGGCTCGATCCCGAAGACATGTGGGAAGTGATCCGTGTCTATCGGGTGGCTTGCGCGAGGGTGATTGCGACTTACGACGGCATGATCGCCAGGTTTGTCGGCGACGGCATCTTCGCCTATTTCGGCTATCCTCGCGCGCATGAGGACGACGCGGAGCGGGCCGTGCGTGCGGGCCTCGACATCATCGTCGAAATGGGGGCGCTGCGCGCACGAGAGCGCGTCGAGGTACGGATCGCCATCGCGACCGGGCTGGTGGTGGTCGGCGATCTCGTCAGCGGAGATGCGTCGGAGCAGCAGGCAACGGTTGGAGATGCGCCGAACGTCGCTGCACGGCTGCAGAGCCTGGCGGAGCCGGGAGCGGTCGTGGTTGCTCCTTCGACGCGCGCGCTGCTTGGTGATCTCTTTACGTTCCGCAGCCTCGGCCGCCGCGAGGTCAAGGGCATCAGCGAGCCCATTGCGGTGTGGGCGGTCGAGGGCGGGGCCGTATCGGAGAGCCGCTTCGAGGCGGTACGCACCGCGCGCTCGATCGGTTTTGTCGGGCGCAAGGCAGAGATCGCATTCGCGCTATCGCGCCAGCGGCTGGCGTGGGAGGGCCAGGGCCAGGTGGTGTTGATTTCCGGCGAGGCGGGGATCGGCAAGTCGCGACTTGTGGCAAGGATCTGCGAAAGCTTTGCATCGGAGGCGCATTGCCGGGTGCGCTATCAGTGCTCGCCCTACCACATCAACAGTGCGCTTCATCCCTTCGTCGCCCAACTCGAGCGCTCCGCCGGCATCCGGTCGCAGGATCTGCCCGAACAAAAGCTCGACAAGCTTGAGGCCATGCTGGCGCGCGGGACGCAGCAGATCGCCACCGCGACGCCGCTGATTGCCGCGCTGCTTTCGATCCCGACCGGCGAGCGCTATCCGCCGCTTGTCCTCAGTCCCGTGCAGCAGCGGCGACAGACATTCGTGGCCCTTCTCGACCAGCTTGAAGCCATGGCGCGGCAGCAACCCGTGCTGATTGTCAGCGAGGACATGCATTGGGCCGACGCTACCTCGCTCGAACTGCTGGATCTCACGGTCGATCGGATCAGGGGCTTGCCGATCTTCGTGCTGATGACATCGCGGCCCGAGTTCGATCCGCCCTGGGCCGGCCTTGACAATGTCAGCGTGCTGCAGCTCGACCGGCTCGACCGGCAGGACACGCGCGCCCTGATCGAGGAGGTGACCGTCGGCCGGCAACTGCCCGGCGAAATGATGACGCAGATCATCGACAAGACGGACGGCATCCCTCTGTTCGTCGAGGAACTGACCAAGATGGTGCTGGAGTCCGGGCTGCTGGTGGAAGACGCCGGACGTTTACGCCTCGACAGTCCGCTGCCGCCGCTGGCGATCCCCGCGACGCTGCAGGATTCGCTGATGGCGCGGCTCGACCGGCTGGCGCCGGTCAAGGAGGTGGCTCAGATCGGTGCTGCGATCGGCCGCGACTTCTCCTATACGGTATTGCGATGCGTGGCCGGGCGCGACGATCAGGCGCTGAATGCGGCGCTCGAGCAGCTCGAAGAGGCCGAATTGCTTTCGCGCCGCGGGACGCCGCCGGAAGCGAGCTACTGCTTCAAGCATGCTCTGGTTCAGGAAGCGGCGTATGCGAGCCTGCTCAAGAGCCGCCGCCAAACGCTTCACCGACGCATCGGCGATGTGCTGCGCGACCAGTTTCCCGTGATCGCCGAGACCGAACCGGAAGTCGTTGCCTTCCACTTCACCGAAGCGGGCCTGAGCGAGACGGCGTTCGGATGGTGGTGCAAGGCGGGCCAGCAGGCATTGAAGCGCTCGGCCTATTCGGAGGCGATCGCGCATCTCGGCAAGGCGGTTGCCATCGCCGACGAGCTGCCCGATGCGCCGGGCGGGCGCGTCAAACGGCTTCATCTTCAGATCGCCTATGGTCGCGCGTTGCGCGGCAGCCTCGGGCACAGCGCGCCCGAGACGGTGGCTGCATGGACGCGCGCACGGCAACTCGCCGTTGATGTCAACGATCCGGCTGAACTGGCGCCGATCTATTCGGGTCTGTTCAACGCCAGCCTGAACCGCGGCGAAATCGAGCCGATGCGACAGCTGGCGGAGGCAGCTATGAGCGCCGCCGAGCTGCGGCCGGAATCGCCGGTGGCCGCCATCGTCGCGCGCTACGCGAGCGGGGTGACCTGCTGGTTCGCCGGCGATTACCTGAGCGCGAGCGTGCACCTCGAACGGGCGCTCGCGATTTATGGCGCCGAGCCGGATCCCTCGGCCTTCAAGGCGTCGACGCTGGACCTGCCATCCGTGATCATGCGGTTTCTGGCACTTGTGCTTTGGCCGCTCGGCAAGGTCGATCGGTCGCGCCGGCTCTCCGAGGAGGCGGTGAGGTCGCCCACAGAAAAGCGCGCGCTCTCCGAGGCCAATGCGCTCGTTCACAACGCCGTCTTCGATGGACTATGCGGGGTGCATGGGCGCATGTTGCAGCAGACCGAGGCGATCCTGACAATCGCCCGCCAGCACAGGATGCCGTTGTATGTCGCCGCCGGCACACACCTCAACGGTCTCGCCAGGTGGCACGCCGGAGACGGTGCGGGTGGACTGGCGGAAATGCGCCGAGGCTGGACATTGCTGCACGAAAACGACTGCTACCTTTGCGAACCGTTCTGGGGGATGCAGGTTGCGGTCGCGGATGCCGAGGCAGGTCAACTCGAGTCCGGGCTGGAAATCCTGAAGGCGTTGATCGCCTGGGCGGAGCAAACCGGCCAGCGCTGGCTGGATGCCGAACTGCATCGCGCCCGCGGCGAACTCCTGCTGCGTCGCGAGCCACCGGATGTTTCCACCGCCGAAGACGCCTTCAACATGGCGGTGGAAATCGCCCGAAGCCAGCAGACGAAGACGTTCGAACTGCGCGGCGCGCTCGGGCTTGCGCGCCTTTGGATCACGAGTGGCAGAGCTGCGGCGGTCTCCCCGATGCTCGCGCCGGTGCTGGCGGACTTCGACAGGGGAGAGAAGCTCCCTGAGATCCAGGTAGCAGAAACGCTGCTCAAGCTTGGTTGTTAGTCGAGCGACGGTGCTCCCCCGCGATTGCATGCCCAATATCGCGCCATTGTGGCTTGACCTTGGGCGATTTGCCCACGAAGTTGCGTCCGCTGTGGCAATTTCTTCTGAACTCTCCCGAGATTCCAGTCTGTTCGTTCCCGACTCGCGCCGGGCGTGGACCCGGCTTGCCGTGGCCGTGCTGATCGGTGCGCTCGGCAGCGTCGGCATGTGGTCGGTGGTGGTCGCGCTGCCGGTGGTGCAGGCCGATTTCGGCGCCACCCGAGGCACGGCCTCGCTGGCCTTTACCCTGGTGATGCTCGGATTCGGTTCCGGCGGCGTGCTGACCGGCAAGATCACCGACCGCTACGGCATCGTCACTGCGATCGGGCTTGGCATCGGGATTCTCGGCCTCGGCTATATCCTGGCGGGGATGTCGACGTCGATCTGGCAATTCATCCTGGTGCATTTCGCGATCGGGCTTTCCTCGTCCGCCACGTTCGGCCCGCTGATGGCGGAAGCCTCGCACTGGTTCGACCGCTACCGCGGGCTTGCGGTCGCCATCGCCGCCAGCGGCAATTACATCGGCGGCACGATCTGGCCGCCGCTGGTGAATCTCGGCATGGAGCAGCTTGGCTGGCGTACCACCCATATCGCCGTCGGGATATTCACGGCGGTGGCGATGACGCTGGCGC
Organism: Bradyrhizobium sp.; assembly: GCA_036565985.1. GTDB lineage: Bacteria > Pseudomonadota > Alphaproteobacteria > Rhizobiales > Xanthobacteraceae > Bradyrhizobium. The sequence continues at coordinate 1,451 of DATCXE010000309.1, read as the reverse complement.
TGATCGGCTTGCGGATGCTGATGGGAGCGGGCGGGCGGCGCGACCATGTCAACGCGCCGCCGCCGCGCGTAAACTTAAGGCTCTCCACCAATGCGCTGACGGCGATCCTGGCGGTGGCGAGCATTGCCTGCTGCGTGGCGATGTCGATGCCGCAGGTGCATATCGTCGCCTATTGCGGCGATCTCGGCTACGGCGTGGCGCGCGGCGCCGAAATGCTGTCGCTGATGCTGGGCTTCGGCATCATCAGCCGGATCGGCTCAGGCTTCCTTGCCGACAAGATCGGCGGCATCGCGACGCTCCTGATCGGTTCGGTCGCGCAGGGCACGGCGCTGCTGTTCTATTTGTTCTTCGACAGCCTGACCTCGCTCTACATCATCTCCGCGATGTTCGGCCTGTTCCAGGGCGGCATCGTGCCGAGCTACGCCATCATCGTGCGCGAGGCGATGCCGGCCTCGGAAGCCGCGACGCGCGTCGGCATCGTGATCTTTGCATCCGTGTTCGGGATGTCGTTCGGCGGCTGGATCTCCGGCGTGATCTTCGACGCCACCGGCTCCTATGCGGCGGCGTTCGCCAACGGCATGGCCTGGAACGGGCTCAACGTCGTGATCATGCTGCTGTTGCTGATGCGGTCGCGGCAGCGGGTGGCGATGGCGTAACAGCCAATCCAGAAAAGTCGGCGCGGTGGCGCTGCGGTTATAGCCGGTCATGGCCACATTCGGCGGTTCGACCATCGCTTCGCCGGCCTTCACGGTGATCGGCGGGCGGCCGTCGAGTTCGAGCGTGAAGGCGCCTTCGAGAACATTGACCGTCACCGGAAAGCGATAACGCTTCGAAAGCTGATTGCGCTGGCGCATGATAAGTCCCGCCGAAGCAGGCTCACGCGCTGCTTTCTGGGATTAGGCGGAAGGCGCCAGGGCAGAGGCTCGGCATCGCAGACGCCGGCGAGATAAGTCCGCTGTTTGACCGCGCTCGCTCGAACTGAAATCGCGCCCGTTAAAGCGCTACAGCAAGTTCTAGGAGCATACGCCGCACTCCCTCAAAACGTCGGTGGCGTGCAGGCCGAGATCACTTCGCAGGGCTTGCCGCCGACGCAGCGGAAGCGATGCGGGCGGCGGCTTTCGAAATAATAGGCGTCGCCGGGGTCGAGGATTCTCCGTTCGTCGTCGACGGTCACCTCCAGCCGGCCAGAGACCACGATGCCGCCTTCCTCGCCGTCATGGGTGAGCGGCACCCGGCCGGTGTCGCTGCCGGGCTCGTAGCGCTCTTTCAGGATTTGCAGGCTGCGGCCGAACAAATTGTCGCCGACCTGACGGAAGGAGATCGGCTTCTTGCCGATCTCGGTCAATTCGTCGGCGCGGTAGAACGCCTTGCGCGGCCGCTCCGGCTCGATGGCGAAGAATTCGGCGAGCCCCATCGGCAGGCCGTCGAGGATGCGCTTGAGCGCGCCGACG
>DATCXE010000307.1:0-6438 GCA_036565985.1 Bradyrhizobium sp. | reverse complement strand
GTTCGGCGGGCCGCCGATAGAGAAGGGCACGAGTAGCCATGTCTGAAAGTCCGGGGAGCAGGAGTGCGCCCGGATTCTGCCATATCCGCCGCCATTGAAATCGCCCGGCGCAAAAACAAATCATTTGCCCAATATACAGGGGCTCGGGCGCAAATGCCCCCTACAGGCAGGGGCTGGAACCGGAAAATTCACCTAGAATCTGGATTCAGGAGACCACTCAAGGAATGAATCCGAACTCACTTCATTAAGAGAGTCGAAATCCGGATTTTTTCAGTCCCTTCAGGAGCTTACCTGCCTAGTCGAATCGGGAGCAAAAATTCGCGTTATTCGGCTGCAGCGCTCGTGGGCACCAGTTGCAGCTTCGTATTCGCCGCAGACATCATGAAATCGGAGATTCGCGGAACGATTTCCGAACGGAATCGCGATCCGTTGAACACGCCGTAGTGTCCGACGCCCTTTTGCACGTAATGCACGCGGCGATGAGCAGGAATTGCGGGACAAAGCGAGTGCGTTGCTTCGGTCTGACCGAGACCTGAGATGTCATCCTTCTCGCCTTCCACCGTCATCAACGCCACGCGGCGGATTTTCGACGGATCGACCGGCTTGCCGCGATGGGTCATCTCGCCTTTCGGCAGCGCGTGCTTGACGAACACGACATCGACGGTCTGCAGGTAGTACTCCGCGGTCAGGTCCATGACGGCGAGATACTCGTCATAGAACTCGCGGTGCTTGTCGACCATGTCGCCGTCGCCCTTCACCAGGTTGTTGAACAGCGCCTTGTGCGCGTCGGTGTGGCGATCGAGGTTCATGGTGATGAAGCCCGAGAGCTGCAGAAATCCCGGATAGACGTCGCGCATCACGCCGGGATGCGGGAACGGCACCTTGGTGATGACGTTGTTGCGGAACCATTCGATGCCGCGCTCGGCCGCCAGGTTGTTTACGGCGGTCGGATTGCGGCGGGTGTCGATCGGGCCGCCCATCAGCGTCATCGACAGCGGCACGAAGGGATCGCGCTCCGCTTCCATCACGGAAACCGCCGCTACCACCGGCACCGATGGCTGGCACACCGCGATCACATGCATGTTGCCGCCGAGCACGTGCAGCATCTCGATCAGGTAGTCGACATAGTCGTCGAGATCGAAGCGGCCCGCGGCAAGCGGAACCATTCGCGCGTCGGACCAGTCGGTGATGTAGACTTCATGGGTCGGCAGGAAGGCTTCGACCGTGCCGCGCAACAGCGTCGCGTAGTGGCCGGACATCGGCGCGACGATCAGCACGCGCGGCTGCGGGGCGCGCAAGGGCCGGGTCAGCTTGCGATCGAAGTGCAGCAACCGGCAGAACGGCTTTTCCCAGATCGAGCGGACTTCGACCGGGGTTCGGATGCCGTTGACCTCAGTGGTGTCGAGCCCCCATTCGGGCTTGCCGTAGCGGCGCGTGGTGCGTTCGAACAATTCGCAGGCAGCGGCGATCGATTTGCCGATCTCGGTGTGGGACCACGGATTGAGCGGGTTCTGAAACAGGATCTTCGTGGCATCGGTCACGGCGCGCGCCGGATTGAGCGATGCGTGGCCCATCTCGTACATCCAGTACATCGGCGTCGTAAGAGCCGGACTGCCTTCAGCCACCAGCGGCGGTGCGCCGCCAAACTCACCAATCGGCATCGAGTTAAAATCCCTGTTTGCGCCGCAACATACTGCCGAATGCGTAATTAAGCGTCAATGCGCCGACCGGTAGATCTACGGGGCCAAAATGCCAAAAAACCCCGAAATCCACCGGAAACTAATAACTTATTCACCACCCGAGAGAAGAGAACCGTGATGTTTGGCACTGCGCAAAAGGGCAAGGAAGATCGCAAACGAGGCAATGAACAGCACCGCGTTGATGGCCAGCGACCAGGCCATCAGGTCGGCTCGAAACACGTGATCGATCAACAGCGCCCGCATGCCCTCGAACACGTAGGTCGGCGGCAGGGTCCAGGCCAGCCATTGCAGCCAGCCCGGCAGCACCGCGACCGGATAGTAGATGCAGGCGAGCGGCATCAGGCCGAACATCAGCGTCCAGACGATGCTTTCGGCCCCTAACCCGTTGCGCAGCACCAGGCCGGAGACGAAAATCCCGACCGACCAGCTGGTGAAGATCAGGTTACAGAAGAAGGCGATCAGCGGCAGCCCGATGGCGAAGAAGTTGAAGTCGAAGAAGAACAGCGCCAGCAGCGTCATCGGGATCACGCCGATCGCGAGCCGGATCAGGCTCATGATCATCAGCGAGATCAGGAATTCGATCGGCTTTAGCGGGCTCATCATCAGGTTGCCGAGATTGCGCGCCCACATTTCCTCGAGAAACGAGATCGAAAAGCCGAGCTGGCCGCGGAACAGGATGTCCCACAGGATCACGGCGCCGATCAGCGTGCCGCCGGCGCGCGCAAAGAAACTGTCGTTCTGGGCGATGTAGCTCTGCAGAAAGCCCCAGGTGATGATCTGAAGCGCCGGCCAGTAGATCAGCTCCAGCAGCCGCGGCCAGGACGACATCAGGAGGTACCAGTAGCGCAGCACCATCGCGTTGATGCGGTGCATGGAGAGACCCTGATGCGCCGTGGTCTTAAGGGCGACATTGTTCATGGTGCCGCCTCCCGCGCCCGCCCGCGCGCGACATCGAGGAACACTTCTTCCAGCGTCGCCCGGTTATAGCGCACCAGGATCTGGTCCGGACTGTCGTCGTCCTCGATGCGGCCGCGCTTCATAATGATGACACGGTCGCACAGCCGTTCCACTTCAAGCATGTTGTGCGACGCCAGCAGGATGGTGGCGCCATGGGTCGTGCGGTAGTCCGCAAGATGCTGCCGCACCCAGTCGGCCGTATCGGGGTCGAGGGAAGCCGTCGGCTCGTCGAGCAGCAACAGCTCCGGCTGGTTGATCAGCGCCTTCGCCAGTGCGACGCGGGTCTTCTGGCCGGCCGAGAGTTTTCCGTTGGCGCGGTCGAGGAAGTCCTTGAGGTCGAGATCGGCGGCGAGCTGCTCGATGCGCTCGCGCAAATTCTCTACCGCGTAGAGCCGGCCGAAAATGGTGAGATTCTGCCGTACCGTGAGCCGCATCGGCATGTCGACATAGGGACTTTCGAAATTCATCCGGCCGAGCACATCGGCGCTTCGCTCCGGCATCGGATAGCCGAGCACCTGGACGCGACCCGACGTCGGCAGCACCAGCCCCATGATCATCGCGATCGTCGTGGTCTTGCCGGCGCCGTTGCCGCCGAGCAGGCCGGGGATGCTGCCCCGCCGGATCCGGAACGACACGTCGTCGACGGCGCGGGTGGTCTTGTAGAGCTTGATCAGATGCGCAACGTCGATCGCGGCCTGATCGGCCGCGGGCGATGGGGCGGGCGCTGTCTCGCTGTCGTCCATTTGGCCGTTCATTGGGCCATTGCGGCCGTGAGTGCAAGGCTTTGCGCCGCTGGCGTCGGGCCTGAATGGTTCGAGACGTCGCTTGCGCAGCTCCTCACCATGAGGGAATCATGCTTCTCCTCATGGTGAGGAGCGCGGCGAGCCGCGCGTCTCGAACCATGCAGGCCCCGATGCCCCTGCCGCGCGCCCTCTCGCAAATTTGTGATCGCGTGTCCGCACGGCTAAACTGCGGACATGACCGACGAAGCTCCCGATTTCCGCCACCCCAATCGCTATGTCCGTCTCGATACGATCCTCCGGCTGCGCTGGCTGGCGGCGCTCGGCCAGCTCACGGCGATCTTCGTCGTCGCGCGGGGACTGGAATTCGACGTCGCCGTCATTCCCTGCGTCGCCATCGTCGGCATATCGGCGCTGCTCAATCTCGCGCTGCAAATCGCATTCAACCCGATGCAGCGGCTGGATCCGCGCTATGCGGCAGGTTTGCTCGCGCTCAACATCGTCGAACTGGCAGCGCTGCTGTTCCTCACCGGGGGCCTGCAGAACCCGTTCTCGTTCCTGTTTCTCGGCCCGGTGCTGATCTCGGCGACGGTGCTGCCGATCCGGATGACGGTCGCGATCGGCGTGCTCGCGGTCGCCTGCGCCTCGGCCCTGGTGTTCTTCCACCTCCCGTTGCCGTGGGATAGCGACGATCCGCTGGTGCTGCCGCCGATCTACCTGCTCGGCGTCTGGCTTTCGATCCTGCTCGTGATCGGCGTCACCAGTCTTTATGCGTTCCAGGCCACCGAGGAGGCGCGCAAGCTTTCCGATGCGCTGGCGGCGACCGAACTGGTGCTGACGCGCGAGCAGCATTTGACCCAGATCGACGGCCTTGCCGCCGCCGCCGCGCATGAACTCGGCACGCCGCTGTCGACGATCTTCCTGATTTCGCGCGAGCTGGAGAAATCCGTCCAAGGCAACGCCCTCGGCAACGAACAACTCGCCGCCGACCTCAAGACCCTGCGCGAACAGGCGCAGCGCTGCCGCGACATCCTGGCCAAGATCACTCAGCTCTCCGCCTCCGGCGCACCGTTCGACCGCATGCCGTTGTCGACGCTGATCGAGGAGGCCGTGGCGCCGCATCGCGATTTTGGCGTCGCCATCAAGGTGCGGCTTGCTGTCGCAGCAACGCGCGAGCCGGTCGGCGCGCGAAACCCGGCGATCCTCTACGGCGTCGGCAACATCCTCGAAAACGCCGTCGATTTCGCGCGGACGACGGTGGAGGTTAACGCGTGGTGGAACGCGGATACGGTCGAAATCGTCATCTCCGACGACGGCCCCGGCATCGCCCCCGACATGCTGAAGCGGATCGGCGAACCCTATTTATCGCGGCGTCGCAGCGCGGATGAGGCCCAGCGCGCCGGGCTCGGTCTCGGCGTGTTCATCGCCCGCACGCTGCTGGAGCGAACCGGCGCCAAGGTGTCGTTCTCAAACCGGACCTTTCCCGATCACGGCGCCGTGGTGCAGATCGTGTGGCCGCGCGCCCGCTTCGAGGCGGACGAAAGCGGCGCCGCGTCCGCCGTTTGAGGCGGTTCCGGGCATGGGGAAACCGGCATGATCGACTTTCTGCGGCCTTGGCAGAGCCGCTTCGTGACGCCATATCTAGGTTATCCGCAACCCGGGGGATGACCAATCTTGAACGCCATCACCGAACTGATCGATCACGCCGACCGCTCTCTCCTGATCGTCGAGGACGACAAGCCGTTTCTGGAGCGCCTGTCGCGCGCGATGGAAACCCGCGGCTTCGCAGTGACGTCATGCGATACCGTGTCCGACGGGCTCGCCCAGATCGGCAAGGCCGCGCCGGCATTCGCCGTCGTCGACCTGCGGCTTGGCGACGGCAACGGACTCGACGTGGTCTCGGCGCTGAAGCGCAAGCGCCCCGAGGCGCGCGCGATCGTGCTGACCGGATACGGCAACATCGCGACCGCCGTCACGGCGGTGAAGATGGGCGCGGTGGACTATCTTTCGAAGCCCGCGGACGCCGACGACGTGGTCGCGGCGCTGCTTGCCAGCGGCACCGAGAAATCCGAACTGCCGTCGAATCCGATGTCGGCGGATCGCGTCCGCTGGGAACACATCCAGCGCATCTACGAGATGTGCAACCGCAACGTCTCCGAAACCGCGCGGCGGCTCAACATGCACCGCCGCACCCTGCAGCGGATCCTGGCCAAGCGCGCGCCGCGGTAGCGGCGTGCCCATCCTCCCCTGGAGGGGGAGGATCGGTTCGCATGAATGCGAACCGAGGTGGGGCGACAGTCTCTCCACTCGTGCGCTGTTGGATGTGGAGAGACCGTCACCCCACCCCGTCTCGCATGGCGCTACGCTCTATGCGAGCCGACCCGCCCCCTCAAGGGGCGGGTGAACATTCTGCACCCGCAGCAACCACTAAAACTCCCCGTGCCCCTGCGGATCGACCAGCCGGTTGATCCGTAACGCAGCGGCCATCGCAAACCGCACCGTCATCGATTTGCGCGTCGCCGCCGGCAGGCGATGCTCGGGCGCGTCGCAATGCAGGTGCGCGCCGTAGGCGTCGGCGATGATCAATCCGGTATCTTCAGGGAAAATCTCGCACGGCAAATCCTGCGTGAAGGCAAAGAACAGCCGGTCGCAATGCATCCGGTAGTCCTGCCATTTCTGGTCCGCGCGCAGATCCTCCACCGACGACTTGATCTCGACGATCCAGATGTCGCCGCGCTCGTTCAGCGCCACCAAATCGGCGCGCCGTCCCGACGGCAGCGGCAATTCGCTGATGCAGGAAAAGCCCAGCGACCGTAAGAGCCGCGCGGTGCCGCGCGCGATCGCGAGCGCCGTCTCCGACTGGCGGCGATCCAATGGCGGCACGAGACCGATCTGGCGGGCGGATGATTCCATCGTGATGAACCCTATCCGATTTCGCAGCGACCACCCAGCCGGCGATGCCAAGTCCGGCGTGAAGCCGGCCACAAATTTGTCCGTACCCCCGATTTTTGGACCTTGCGCACCGCGAAGCCAAAGGGACC
>DATCXE010000297.1:0-2894 GCA_036565985.1 Bradyrhizobium sp. | reverse complement strand
ACGTGGTGATCGCCGCCGACAATGCGCTGTTCTCGATCACCGAAGTGCGCTGGGGACTGACCGCCGCAATCATCATACCGCAGCTCTGCGATGCCATCGGTGTCAGGCAGGTCCGCCGCTACGCGCTGACCGGCGAACGTTTCGGCGCGGTTGATGCCCGCCGGATCGGTCTGGTGCACGACGTGGTGCCGCTGGCCGAACTGGAAGCCGCGGGCGCAAAAGTCGTGGAGCAACTGCTTGCCAACGGTCCCCAGGCCATGGCCGAGACCAAGGCGCTGGCGCTGGAAAGTTCGTTCGGCGGCATGAGTGTCGACGACGACGCCTATGCGCGGCTGGTGCGGATGCATTCGGAACGGCGTCAGACAATGGAGGCGTCGGAGGGATTGGCCTCGTTCGCGGAAAAGCGTGCTGCAAATTGGGGCGCGCGGGGCTGATAAAGTTTCGATACGGTCGAAGCGGTCCATGTTTCGCCGTAATGCACGGCGTTCCCATCACAGGAGTACAGTTTGTCTTCGAGGCGTATCGCCATTGCCGGGCTGGGCGAGATCGGCAAGACGCTGGCGCGCAAGCTTGCGCAGGGAATGCCGGGCCTCGCCCTTTCGGCAGTCGTTGCAAGGGATCAGGCCAAGGCGCGAGCCTGGCTTGATGGCGAAGGCATCGCCTGTCCGCTGATCTCGCTTGACGATCTGCCTGCGCATGCCGACCTTGTCGTCGAATGTGCGCCGGCGGCGATCCTCGATCAGATATGCCGGCCGATGCTTGGCGCCGGCAAGCAGGTCATGGTCCTGAGCGCCAGTGCGCTGCTGCCGCGTCCCGAACTCATCGATCTCGCGCGCGCCCGAGGCGGCCGGATCATCGTGCCGACCGGCGCCTTGATCGGGTTCGATGCGGTTTCAGCCGCTGCCGAAGGCACCATCAGTTCGGTGCAGATGGTGACGCGCAAGCCGCCGACGGGTCTGGCCGGTGCGCCCTATTTGGTCGAAAAGGGAATCTCGCTCGACGGGTTGAAGTCCGCGCTGTGCGTATTCAAGGGCTCTGCGCGGGATGCGGCGGCGGCATTTCCGGCCAATGTCAACGTCGTGGCGGCGTTGTCGCTGGCAGGCATCGGCCCGGACCGCACGACGATCGAAATCTGGGCCGATCCGGGAGTGAGCCGGAACTGCCATCAGATCAAGGTCGAGTCCGACTCGGCCTCGTTCACGATGTCGATCGAGAACATCCCGTCGGAGAATCCGAAAACGGGCCGCATTACCGCGCTCTCGGTGATCGCAGCGCTGCGCAAGCTCACTTCGCCGCTGCAGGTGGGGACCTGAGCGCTGTCCTCAACAGAGGTCAGGATGTGTACCTGCCAGGCCGAAGAGAAAGGAATCTTCGGCTGCCATCCGGCCTCGATACGGGCCGGATCGCAGAAGCGTCTCAGGCCGTTTGGCTGGTTGCAATCTTTTCCTTGAGCGCCTCGCAGGTCTTGCGAACCTGTTCGGTCAGGAACGAGCAATCCTCGATGCGCTTGAAGATCCGCTTGGCATCCTCACGATAGGCCGCCGCGGTTTCATGCATGTAGGCGATGGCCAGGTGCACTTCGGCGGTCATCGCCTCGCACTTCCGTGCCGCATCGATCATCTCGGCACCCATCGCCTCGATTTCCTTGGCGGCGGCTTCGTAGTCGCGCACCACGGCCTCGGCGCTGAGCGCTCCCACGCGCGGAACACCATCCTGATGCTCGACGTAATCCGGCATCGGTCCGGTCTGTACCGGCGGCGCCTTGATCGAGGGCAGGGGCGTGCGCTCCGGCATGGCCCCCGCGATATCCGATTCGAGCTTGGCGAGGTCCGTCAATCGACCTTCGTTCTGATCTTGTTTCATGTTGTTCATGGTCGCTTCTCCTTTTACGAAACAAAAATTTCCGGCAAGAATGCCGATCGATCACTCGACCGCCGTCTCGGCCAGGCGTTGCGGTTCACGCGTAGCGTTGGTCCACGTCGGGCCGGGATTGCTGTCGGAGGCGATCCGCGGCGGTGCGACGTGACGTTTGCCTGCGCTGCCTCCGATGCCGGGTCGAGCCTGACGTGTTGCCAACCGAATTCCATAGCTGTCCGGCCCGGCGGGGGCATCGAAGCCGCCTCGCATACTCGGGGGACGGATTGCCGAAACGCTTTCAAAGTTCGGAACGCGCAGCGGCGTCGGATACTCCAGAACCGGAAGCTGGTCGCGTTGCGACAGGAAGAGCCTGCCCGAGAGACCGAGAAGCACAAGCAGGCTTCCGGAAGAAACCAGCAAAATCGCCAGGGCATCGGCAGACGACAACCCGTAGCCAACCAGGCGATCGGCGGCTGCGCTCGCGCCAGTTGGCAGCAGTGCTCCGGCGGCGAAGACGATGCCTGCCATCACTGAGAGCAATGACGTTTGCGTTCGACGAAACATTTTAGAAAGTCTCAACAACCCGACAGTTCGCGATACATTGTTCGCCGCGCACCGAAGTCCTGGCGCGGTTCCACGCCCTTTTAGCTGACAAGCCAAACACTTGTGCCATTAAACGGCTCTTAACCTTAAGAGCGGCGCTTTTCGCGCCATCGTTAACCACCTTGTGGTTAACGCGAGCGGCATGGCTTGATACGTCGCGATTCTACGGTCCGTGGCGTGCTTGCGCGCAACGTTGCGCACCTCGCGGCCTGTTCTACCGCGCGTCTTCGCCGCCTCAGCGCGCTACGGCCCCACCGCCGCGATAGCCAAATTCGCCCGATCGGGGCATTATCACGCACTCGTCATCCGGTACCGGTCACTTGCCTCTCAAAACCATCGAAGAACCCGCGCGCCAGATTCCGCTCTATGGCGAATATGAAGTCGCCGTGCTCGGCGGAGGACCGGCGGGCATCGCGGCTGCGGTCGCCGCCGCG
>DATCXE010000281.1:0-3900 GCA_036565985.1 Bradyrhizobium sp. | reverse complement strand
TGCGGCTGACGGTCGGACGGTTGCGCGTGAAGCGCGCCGGCCAGCGCTTCCAGCGCGGCGACGGAATTTTCGGCGCCCGAGGTCATGCGATGCACTTCGCAGCCTTGCGGCTTCAGCATGCTCGGCTTGTTCGGATAGGCGAAGAACGCCACGGGGTCGTTGGCCTCGACCAGCACGATGTTCTTGAAGTCCTTCAGGATCGGCAGCGCCTGCTCGATCACGTAGGGAATGCGGTCGATCGCGAACCGGCCCTTGCCGCGCGCCATCCGCGGATTGTAGGTCTGGCCCATCACCTTGCAGCCGGTCTTGCCCGCGATCTGGGCAGCGAGCGCCAGCCCGTGCTCGGTGAGTGCGCTGCCGGTCATCAGCAGCAGCGTCGATGCGCCACCGTTGCGCAGCACCTTGGCGGCATTGTCGACGGCCTGCGAGGAGTAATTGGCGCGCTGGCTTTCGGCCGGCACCTGCGCAATGCCGTCGGCCTCGTTCCAGGCCGTATCCGCCGGGAGGATCAGGGTTGCGATCTGCGGCGGAGCGCTCTTCGCCGCGGCGATCGCGGCGGCGCCGTCGGCGGCGACCGACTTCGCATCCGGCGAGGTCCGCACCCAGGACGACATCGGCCGCGCCAGCCCCTCGATGTCTGACGTCAGCGGGGCATTGTAGCCGATGTGATAGGTCGCGTGCTGGCCGACGATGTTGACGATGCCGGAGTTCGCCTTCTTGGCGTTGTGCAGGTTGGCAAGGCCGTTGGCGAGGCCCGGCCCGAGATGCAGCAGGGTCGAGGCCGGCGTGCCCTTCATGCGGAAATAGCCGTCCGCGGCACCCGTCACCACGCCCTCGAACAGGCCGAGCACGCAGCGCATCCCCTCGACCCGGTCCAGTGCGGCGACGAAATGCATCTCCGAGGTGCCGGGATTGGTGAAGCAGACGTCCACGCCGCCTGCGACCAATGTCCGCACCAGACTTTCCGCACCGTTCATGCTCTCGCTCCCCTTCGCGATCGTTCTGCAAGTTGCTGACGATCAATCATTCTTCACACGTTTCGTCAAAGGATTACCGGCACAATGCAGCCATCGTCTGGGGCATGTTGCCTTTTTGAACCGGACGGATCGAAAATGGCGCGGTCACGGGCTCGTTGGTTGCGAAATCACTGCAATTGTGGCCTGTCTGATTGCATATTGTGATTTTTCGCGAGGAAGAAAATGATTCGGGCTTTTGCTTTGCTGTTTGCGGCGGTGACGGTGCTGGCGGGTGCCGGCCACGCGCAGGCGCAGGAACGTGGTTTTTTCGAAATCTTCGGTGGCGGTCCCAATTTCGGGGGCGGCGGCTACGGCGGATCGAGCCCGATCCAGCGTTCGACCGTGAGCTTTAACGGCAATTACGCACCCGGAACGATCTACATCAACACCGCCGAGCGCAGGCTCTATCTGGTGCTCGCCAACGGCCAGGCGATCCGCTACGGCATCGGTGTCGGCCGCGACGGCTTCCGCTGGAGCGGAACCCACCGCATCACTGCCAAGAAGGAATGGCCGAGTTGGACGCCACCGGCGCAGATGCTGCGGCGGCGTCCGGATCTGCCGCGCCACATGGCCGGCGGCATCGACAATCCGCTCGGCGCGCGCGCGATGTATCTCGGCTCGACGCTGTATCGCATCCACGGCTCCAACGAACCCGAGACGATCGGACAGGCAGTGTCCTCCGGATGCTTCCGCATGACCAACGAGGACGTCACCGACCTCTACAGCCGCGTGCCCGTCGGCACCACCGTCATCGTGAAGAACTGAGGCACTAAGGAACCGGCGCCGATGCGCGCAAGGTGTGATCAAGCCTTGCGCGCCCGTGCCGATTGCGGCAGCGTCCCTTCGATGCGCACGCTCCGCCGATTCCTCAATCTCCCGACGTTGACGCTGGTCCTGTGCGCAATCGCGCTTGGCGAAATCGCGGCGCCGTCGGCGGCAGCGGCGGATGTCCCCGCGATAGCGTACCGCCAGCGCACCGAGAAGAAGGTCTTCACCGACAGCGAGATCGTCGAAGGCTTCCTGAAGATTGCCTTCGGCGCCGAATATCATCTTGCCGGACGCGTCGACCGCATCCGCAAATACGAGACGCCGGTGCGCGTGTTCGCCGACGGCACCCGTGCCGATCGCAAGGCGCAGATCGCGAAAATCGTGACCGACATTGCCGCGCGGGTCAGACATCTCGACATCGCGATGACCAGCGACAATGACGACGCCAACGTGCTGGTCAAGCTGGTGCGCGACCGCGACCTTTATCGCACCATCACGACATTCTACGGCAGCGAACGCGCAAAGGAGATTCGCTCGTCGCTCGACCCGCAATGCCTGAGCGGCTTCCGCAAGAACGAGCGGTTCGAAATCGAGCATTCCGATGTGATCCTGACCGTCGACAACGGCGATTTCGTCTTCTTCGATTGCGCCTACGAGGAATTGCTGCAGTCGCTGGGCCCGATCAACGATACATCGAGCGTGCCGTGGACGATGTTCAACGACAATGTGTCGATGGGCTATTTCGACGTCTACGACCAGTATCTTCTGAACCTGCTCTACGATCCCCGGATCAAGGCGGGCATGACCGTCCAGGAGGTCAGGGCGGTGCTGCCGGACGTACTGGGCGACGTCCGGGCGTGGGTGCGGAAAATCAACGATCTGCCGGAGTGACAGGCCCCCGGACCCGGCTTTGCCGCGGTCGCGCCGCTCAACCGGGTTCCGCCGGGGACAACGCTAAGTTTTATCGACAAAAGTTTGTGACTTCGGAGCGAGGATGCTGTCTAATGGGGCATGGGTTCCCGTATAAGCTTCTGACATGAGCGACCTGCCGCGTACGCAAGCCTTGCGCTGTTTCATCACCGTGGCCCGCGAGGGCACTGTTTCCCGCGCGGCGGCCTCGCTGCACCTGACCCAGCCGGCGGTGAGCCTGCAGTTGAAGGGGCTGGAGGAAAGCATCGGGCTGCAGCTCTTCAACCGGACGCCGGGCGGCTTCACCCTGACCGAAGCCGGCGCCGCCCTGTTGCCGCTGGCGCACAAGGCGGTCTCGGCGTCGCTGGACTTCAGGACGATGGCGGACTCCCTGCGCGAGTCGGTACGCGCGACGCTGCGTGTCGGCACCATCCAGGATCCCGAATCGATCCGGCTGGGCCCGTTCGTTCGCGGCCTCGCCACCGCGCAAAAGAACACCGAGGTCTTCCTTCGCTACGGCATGAGCGACGACGTGCTGGCGCAGATCGGCAGATGCGAACTCGACGTCGGATACTATGTCGATGCCGCGCCCGCCGGATCGCCGGCTTTGACGGCGCTGCCCGAGCGCACCATCGTAGACGGAAAATTCCAGCTCATGCCGCTGGTGCGCTACGACTACCACGTGATCGCGCCGGCCAAATGGAGCGACAAGGTGATGGGGAAGGACTGGGCGGATCTCGCCGGCCTGCCCTGGCTTGCGACGCCGCATCACTCGGCGCACCGGCGGCTGCTCGATGACGTCTTCCGGCCGATGGGGACGCTGCCGAAGCGGGTCGCATTCACCGATCAGGAAGACGCCATGATCGACTTCGTCGAATCCGGCATCTGCCTCAGCCTCGCCCGCGCTTGCGTGCTTGAGCGTATCGCGCGCAAGGGGAATTTCGTGATCGCCGACAAGCTCGCGCTGACCTGCGAACTCAGCTTCGCCTGCCTGACCGCGCGGCGCCATGAGCCGCTGATTTCGAACGCCTTCGCCGCCATGCGGGCGGTGTGGGACCTGAAGCCGCTCAATGCCGTGCCTGCGCCGGTCGCCCCGGCAAGTCCGCAAGAAAGCGCGATGCGGTAACCCCGATCAGATATCGTTATCGCAGATCGATTTCAGCGACCGCCATTCCTCTGATGTCAGCAGCGGCGGCTGGCTCGCCGG
>DATCXE010000275.1:0-10482 GCA_036565985.1 Bradyrhizobium sp. | reverse complement strand
CAGCCGGTGCGACAGGCGGCGGCGTGGCGGCGGTGGGACCGGCGGGCGTTGCGCCTTTCTTAGCCGTGGGCGGCGGCGTCTGACCCTTCGGTTGCGCGCGCTGCTGCATCCGCTTCGCGCTTTCCTCGGTGACGATGATATCGCCTTGCTGTTCGACCGCAGCCTTGTCGTCGACGGATTTCAGCGCCTCGGACCAGGTCTGGCCCGCAGCCTTGCAGGCGCAGGACGGGTTGAACTCGGTGCGGAACTTAAACGCGTTGGGCAGCGCGGAATAGGACTGGCCGTTGAGCGAGACCGCCTGGTTGATGTCTTCACCGGGGTTGCGGTAGGCGAACAAGTTCGCCTCCGTCGCCGGGCACAGCGCCTTGCACGTTCTCTCGTCGTCCTGGAAGCGCGCTTGCACCGTGGCGAACGAGACCGGGAAGTAGGCGCCGTCGCAGGTGCGGACGCAGACGGTGCGGTACGTGCCGGATGGCGCAGCCAGATCTGCGCTGGGCGGCGGAATTGGGTTGTTGTTGTTGCCGAACAGATTGTCGAGGAAGTTGCCGGACCCACGCGCGGCGGCGGCATATTGCGGGCCGCAATTGTTCTGCGCCAGCGCCGTCAGCACTGAGCGGCGCTGATTTTCGCGGTCGGCCCCACCGATGCCGCCGCTGCGCAAGCGCTCGAGGCTGGTGGTGATCTGTTCGAGATTGGCGCGCATCTGCTGGATCTGGTTGTTGACCGGCGTGCACTGCGCCGCCTGGCCGTTGAACAGCGAGAAGAAGCCCGAGCTTTCGCAGCCCATCCGCTTGGCCTGCTGCGTGACGCGATCGAGTTCACCCTGCTGCCTGGCCTGGGCTTCCTGATAGCGGCGGATCTGTTCATCCTTTGCCGGGTCGCCGGTGCCGGCGCCGCGGTCGATCGCCGCCAATTGCCCCTCGAGGCGCATGCACATCGGATTGGCCTGCGCGCCCTGCTGCTGCGGCGGCGGAGGCGGCAGCGCGGCGGGGTTCACTTGCGCGACGGCAGGCGTGATCGAGGCGGCGACGCCAAGCAGCACGGCGCAGGTCAAAATCCAGCGGGCGAAGGGAGCTTTAAGTATTTCCAGCATATCCGGCCATCGAGAACTGATCCGCACGGCTTGAAAGCCGTCTACCACGGCAAGGCGGCATGTTGCGGCCAAGACAGCATCCAATACCCGCTTCTCGGGGCAGCGTCACGTCGTTTCCGGGGCACGCATGTGGCAAAGCCACCCCTTGATTCGACGGCAGAATCGCCTTCAGCGCTCGCAGGTAATCGCGACGTATTCGCCGCACCCGGCACCCGTGCATTTCTCGCCGCCGCTCGGAACCGAATTGGTCATTTCGTCGGGATCGATACGACGGTACGCGGTAGCGGAAACAAATTCCCGTGACTGACAATAGGAACGGGCAGCATAGGCGCCACACTTCTCGCCCCTCGCAAGGCACTCGTCGATTCCGTAGCCGTCGGCCTGGTTGGCAATGATGAAAACGCGGCTGTCGGCGGAGGCGACGGAGGCGGCATGCAGGAACCCGCATGCCAGAAACGCGCAGGCGAACAGGGCTGGAAAAGAGCGCATGGATGACACCGGAAGGGGAAAGGGAACGCACTTCGAAAATAGGCCCAAGGCGTTAATAATGATTAACCATGGACCCCTGGAGGATCCTTCGGGGCGGTATGGACGGGCGGGTTCGGCGCCGTGATCTGCCCGAAATCGGGCACAAGCAAGGCTTGACGCCATCCTCCCGATACCGCAATGGTGGAACCATGAACGGCCTCCTCGCCATCTGCAGCATTTGCCGCGAGATTATTAGCTAGCGATTCGCTGGCTGAGGCCGTCTTTTCTCAAAAACTGAGATCACTGGACGCCCGGCCGCAACGGATGGGTATCCCATGGAACTGCGCCTGTACGATACGTTGACGAAGGAGAAGCGGCCGTTTGTGCCGCTCGATCCGAAAAACGTGCGCATGTATGCGTGCGGGCCGACGGTCTACGACTTCGCCCATATCGGCAACGGTCGCGCGGCGATCGTGTTCGACGTGCTGTTCCGTGTATTGCGCCATCGCTATGGCGCAGCGCATGTGACCTATGTCCGCAACATCACCGACGTCGACGACAAGATCAACGTCCGCGCCGCGCGCGATTATCCCGGCGTGCCGCTGAACGAGGCGATCCGCAAGGTCACCGAAGAAACCTACCAGCAGTATCAGGATGACGTCACCGCGCTCGGCTGCCTGGCGCCGACCGTGCAGCCGCGTGCGACCGAGCATATTCCGGAAATGCGGGCGATCATCGAGAAGCTGGTGGCCGGCGGTTTTGCCTATGTCGCCGAAGACCACGTGCTGTTCTCGCCGCAGGCGATGAACGGCGCCAATTCCGTGATGCCTCGCTACGGCGCGCTTTCCAAGCGCTCGCTGGACGAGATGATCGCCGGCGCCCGCGTCGACGTAGCGCCATACAAGCGCGACAACACCGACTTCGTGCTGTGGAAGCCGTCGAAGCCGGGCGAGCCGTCATGGCCGTCGCCCGCCGGCATCCAGGTGGAGGGACGTCCGGGCTGGCACATCGAGTGCTCGGCGATGGCCTGGAAGCATCTCGGCGAGAAGTTCGACATTCATGGCGGCGGCATCGACCTGGTGTTTCCGCACCACGAGAACGAACTCGCGCAAACCTGCTGCGCCTTTCATTCCAACCGCATGGCGAATGTCTGGATGCACAACGGCTTCCTGCAGATCGAGAGCGAGAAGATGTCGAAGTCGCTCGGCAACTTCTTCACGATCCGGGACATGCTGGCCGATTGGCCGGGCGAGGTGCTGCGTCTCAACATGCTGAAGACGCATTATCGCTCACCGCTCGACTGGACCCTGAAGGGGGCCGCAGAGAGCGCGAAGACGCTCGATGACTGGTACGCAGTCGCAGCCGACGCCGAGGGCGGTCAGCCGTCGCAGGCGATGGTCGAGGCGCTCTATGACGATCTCAACACGGCGCAGGCCATGGCTGTTCTCCACAGCCTGCGCAATGCCGCGGCGTCCGGCGGCGAGCGCGAACGCGCCGAGTTTGCGGCCTCGCTCGGGCTGCTCGGCTTCCTCTCGATGAGTGCCGCGGCGTGGAAGGGGCGCAAGCAGCAGGCCAGCGGCGTCGACGCGAAAGAGGTCGATCGGCTGATTGCGGATCGCGCGGCCGCGCGCGCCCGAAAAGACTTCAAGGAATCCGACCGCATCCGCGACGCACTCGCCGCAATGGGTGTCGCGATCAAGGACGGCAAGGATGCCGATGGCAAGCCTGTGACGACGTGGGAGATTGCATGATGGCCAGGCCCGATACGCCATTCCCGAGACACTGGCTCTATTACATCGCGCTGAAGATCCTGCTGCTTGCCGGCGCGGTGGCGCTGGTCCTGAAACTTTACGGCATGTGGTGACACGATGGGACAAGCCCTGCCCAAACCCGCGCTGCGGCCGATGCTTGCCGAAGACACGCCGATGCTTGCGGCGATATTCGCTGCCAGCATCGAGGAACTGACCGGCGACGACTACAGCGAAGCGCAGCAGGAAGCCTGGGTTCAGGCTGCCGAGGACGAAGAAGCGTTCGGCAAGCGGCTGGCGGGACAATTGACGCTGATTGCGACGATCCAAAGCTCGCCGGTAGGCTTCGCCTCCCTGAAAGGCGCTGATCATATCGACATGCTGTTCGTCCATCCGAGCGTGGCGGGGCAGGGGGTTGCGACCATGCTGATCGACGCGCTGGAAAAACTGGCTGGCGCGCGCGGGGCGAAAACCCTGACCGTCGATGCCAGCGATACCGCGGAGCCATTGTTCAGGAAGCGCGGCTACACGCCCAAACAGCGCAATACCGTTTCGCTCAATGGCGAATGGCTTGCCAACACCACGATGCAGAAGGCGCTTGCTGACAACGCGCCGGGAGAGACGACATGAGCCGCGAACGCCTCTATCTGTTCGACACTACGCTGCGCGACGGCGCACAGACCAACGGCGTCGATTTCACGCTGCACGACAAGCAGATCATCGCGCGGATGCTGGATGAGCTTGGCATCGACTATGTCGAAGGCGGCTACCCCGGCGCCAATCCGACCGATACTGAATTCTTCGCCGAAAAGCCTAAACTCGGGCACGCGAGATTCACCGCTTTCGGCATGACGCGCCGTCCGGGCCGTTCGGCGTCGAACGATCCCGGACTTGCAGCCCTCATCGAAGCCAAGGCCGACGCGATCTGCTTTGTCGCGAAATCCTCAGCCTACCAGGTGCGGGTCGCGCTCGAGACCACCAACGAGGAGAACATCGCCTCGATCCGCGACAGCGTGACGGCCGCGAAGGCCGCGGGCCGCGAGGTGATGGTGGATTGCGAGCACTTCTTCGACGGCTACAAGGAGAACGCCGATTTCGCGCTCGCCTGCGCGAAAGCGGCGTATGAATCCGGCGCGCGCTGGGTGGTGCTGTGCGACACCAATGGCGGCACCATGCCGCACGAGGTCGAAACCATCGTCGGCGCGGTGACAAAACACATCCCCGGCAGCCATGTCGGCATCCACGCCCATAACGATACCGAGCAGGCCGTGGCCAATTCGCTTGCCGCGGTACGTGCCGGCGCACGACAGATCCAGGGCACGCTGAACGGGCTCGGCGAGCGCTGCGGCAACGCCAATCTCTGTTCGCTGATCCCGACGCTTAGCCTGAAGAACGAGTTCTCCGGCGCGTTCGAACTCGGCGTTACCGCGGACAAGATGGCAACGCTGATGAAGGTGTCGCGCACGCTCGACGACATGCTCAACCGCGCGCCGAACCGCCATGCGGCTTATGTCGGCGAAAGCGCCTTCGTGACCAAGACCGGCATTCACGCCTCCGCGGTCATGAAGGATCCGCACACCTACGAGCACGTCTTGCCTGAATCCGTCGGCAACCATCGCAAGGTGCTGGTGTCCGATCAGGCCGGGCGTTCCAACGTGATGGCCGAACTCGATCGCGCCGGCATCGCCTACGAGAAGAGCGATCCGAAACTGGCGCGGCTGGTCGAGGAACTGAAGGAGCGGGAGGCTGCGGGCTATGCCTATGAATCCGCCAACGCCTCGTTCGACCTTTTGGCCCGCCGCACGCTCGGGCGTGTGCCGGAATATTTCAAGGTCGAGCAGTTCGACGTCAATGTCGAGCAGCGCTACAATTCCAACGGCCAGCGCGTCACGGTTGCGCTCGCCGTGGTCAAGGTCGATGTCGCCGGCGAGCGGCTGATCTCGGCGGCGGAAGGTAACGGCCCCGTCAACGCGCTCGACGTCGCCTTGCGCAAGGACCTCGGCAAGTACCAGAAGTATATCGAAGGCCTGAAGCTGATCGATTACCGCGTGCGTATCCTCAATGGCGGCACGGAAGCGGTGACGCGGGTGCTGATCGAGAGCGAGGACGAAAGCGGCGAGAGCTGGACCACGGTCGGCGTGTCGCCGAATATCATCGACGCTTCGTTCCAGGCGCTGATGGATTCGGTGGTCTACAAGCTGGTGAAGTCAGGCGCGCCGGCGTGAGGTTATTGAACCGTCGTTCCGGGGCGATGCGAAGCATCGAACCCGGAACCTCGAGATTCCGGGTCTGGTGCTAGCGCACCATCCCGGAATGACGGGGGGATAGAGCGGGGGCCATGCCATGATCGACCACATCTCCGTCGGCGTCAGCGACCTCGAACGATCCGCGCGCTTCTATGAAGCCGTGCTCGCGCCGCTCGGTCTGTCGCGGCTGGTCACGCGGCCAGCGACCGTCGGCTTCGGAAAAACCTATCCCGAATTCTGGATCAACCTGCGCGCCGGCATGGCGAAGGTCGCGCCCGGGAGCGGCACCCACGTCTGCTTGCGCGCGAAGGCAACCGGCGATGTCGATGCGTTTCACGCGGCTGCGCTCGAAGCCGGTGGCGGCTCCGACGGCGCGCCAGGCCTGCGTCCGCATGATCGCGTGAAGTATTATGCGGCCTTCGTCATCGATCCCGACGGCAACCGCATCGAGGCCGTAACCTTTCCCGGCGGGTGAAGCTTAAAGCTTTCGTGCCAGTTCCGGCGCCATGTCCCTGGTGCCTTCGGGCGCGCGCGCAGCGGCGGCGCGCAGGCGCGGCAGGACGTCTTCGACACGGTCGGCCTTGAGGACGTCGATGCTGAGCGACGGGCGGATGAATTCGGTCGAGCGCATGTGCGCCAGCAGCGAGATCAGCGGTTCCCAGAAGCCGTCGATGTTCGCGAGCAGAACCGGCTTGGTGTGACGGCCGAGCTGCTGCCAGGTCATCTGCTCGACCAGTTCCTCCAGCGTGCCGATCCCGCCGGGAAGGGCAACGAAAGCGTCGGAGTGCTCGAACATCAGCCGCTTGCGCTCGTGCATGTCGGGCGTGACGATCATCTCCTGAACACGCGTCAGCATATGTTCGCGGGATCGCAGGAAGTCCGGAATGATGCCGGTGACGGCGCCGCCGTGGTCCAGTGTGGATTTGGCGATCGCGCCCATCAGCCCGACGGAGCCGCCGCCATAGACGAGCCGGATGCTGTTCTCGGCGAAAGCCTTTCCGAGGGCGATGGCGGATTCGACGAAGCGGGGGCTCGAGCCGGGCCCGGAGCCGCAGTAAACGCAGACAGTTTTGATTTGGTCCATGCATGTCATGTGGCACTGCAACCTTGAAAGCTCAAGCCTGAGCTGTTCGCGAGCACGGCGGAAATAGGCCCGAAATCAAACCAAACGGGGGAAAGATTTATCTTTCAAGGCTGTACGGGAGAGTTAAACGCTCTATATGACGGGCCTATGCAGATTGCCAAAAATTCCCTGAAGGCGGCGGGTGCGCCGATTTGCGTTGGGCGCGGCGCCAATGGCTGATCCTGATTCGCGCCGGAACGCCATCGCGTCTCCAACCAGCGTTTCGCCCGACAAGGCAACCCTGGCCGGAACGCTGGTGCATCTGTGGCCTTATATCTGGCCGGGCGATCGCACTGACCTGAAGATGCGCGTGGTGTGGTCGGTGGTGCTGCTGTTGATCGCGAAGGTCGCGACGCTGACGGTGCCGTTCACCTTCAAATGGGCGATCGACGCGCTCAACGGCACGGGCTCAGCGCCCATCGACCCCTCGAACTGGGCGCTGTGGCTGATCGCATCGCCGCTGCTGATGACCGTGAGCTACGGCGCGATGCGCGTGCTGATGGCGGTGCTGACGCAATGGCGCGACGGCATCTTCGCGCGCGTCGCCATGCATGCGGTGCGCAAGCTCGCCTACATCACCTTCGTTCACATGCACGAACTGTCGCTGCGCTTTCATCTCGAGCGCAAGACCGGCGGCCTGACGCGCGTGCTGGAGCGCGGTCGCGCCGGCATCGAAGTGATCGTGCGGATGGTGATCCTGCAGCTGATCCCGACCATCGTCGAGGTCGTGCTGCTCGCCGCGGTGCTGCTGTGGCAGTTCGACTGGCGCTACGTCGTCGCGGTGCTGATCACGGTCGTGGTCTTCATGTATTTCACGTATCTTGCGACCGAGTGGCGGATCGAGATCCGCCGCAAGATGAACGATTCCGATGCCGAGGCGAACACCAAGGCGATCGACTCGCTGCTGAACTACGAGACGGTAAAATACTTCGGCGCCGAAGCGCGCGAGGCGGCACGCTACGACCGTTCGATGGAACGGTTCGAGAAGGCGAGCGTGAAGACCTATACGTCGCTGGCGCTTCTCAACGCCGGCCAGGCCGTCATCTTTACCGCCGGCCTGACGGCGACCATGCTGATGTGCGTTTCCGGCATCCGCAGCGGCACCCATACGATCGGCGATTTCGTCATGATCAACGCCATGATGATCCAGCTCTACCAGCCGCTGAACTTCATGGGCATGGTCTATCGCGAGATCAAGCAGGCGATCATCGACATCGAGAAGATGTTCGAGGTCCTGTCGCGCAATCCCGAGGTCAAGGATATTCCCGGCGCGGCGCCGTTGATCGTGACATCGGGCAATGTGCGCTTCGACGACGTGCGCTTTGCCTATGATCCGGAGCGGCCGATCCTCAAAGGCCTCAGCTTCGAGGTGCCGGCCGGCAAGACGGTCGCGATCGTCGGTCCCTCCGGCGCCGGCAAGTCGACGATTTCGCGGCTGCTGTTCCGCCTCTACGACGTCTCCGCCGGAAGCATCCTGATCGACGGCCAGGATATCAGGAATGTCACGCAGAACAGCTTGCGTGCGTCGATCGGCATGGTGCCGCAGGATACCGTGCTGTTCAACGACACCATCCGCTACAACATTCGCTACGGCCGCTGGGACGCCAGCGATGCGGACGTGGAGCAGGCGGCGCAACTGGCGCAGATCGACAGCTTCATCCGCATGTCGCCAAAAGGCTACGAAACCCAGGTCGGCGAGCGCGGATTGAAACTGTCCGGCGGCGAGAAGCAGCGTGTGGCCATTGCGCGCACGGTGCTGAAGGCGCCGCCGATCCTCGTGCTCGATGAAGCGACTTCGGCGCTCGACAGCCATACCGAGCATGAAATCCAGGAGGCGCTGGAGCGCGTCTCGCGTGGCCGCACCTCGCTGGTGATTGCGCACCGGTTGTCGACCATCGTCGGCGCCGATGAAATTATCGTGCTCGATCAAGGGCGCATCGCCGAGCGCGGCACCCACGCGCGGCTTTTGGCTTCGGGCGGCCTTTATGCCAGCATGTGGAACCGGCAGCGTGAAGCCGAGGAGGCGCGGGAGAAGCTGGCGCAGATCGACGAGGTCAACGAGGCGCCGAACCGCGTCCCGCCGTCTGTCGATGATCCGCTCGATGACCCGGCCAAGGATCCGCCCAAGGGCGGACCCAAAGATTCCTTGGCAACTGTCGCGGAATAATCCAAATACAGCTCCACCCTCCCGGCAGCGGGAAACGGCCAGACAACAGCGAGCCTCGATGTCGATTGCGAATTCCATCCGCGCGCAGATTCCGCCTGTTCATCCCGAGGGCTATCCCTTCATCGGTGGCTTTGCGCTGGTCAGCCTGATCCTGTTCTGGATCTGGACGCCGCTGGGCTGGATCGGCTCGCTTCTGACGGTCTGGTGCGCGCTGTTCTTCCGCGATCCGGTCCGCGTGACGCCGGTGCGCGATGGCATCGTGGTGGCGCCGGCCGACGGACGCGTCTCGATGATCGCGCAGGTGCTGCCGCCGGCCGAGCTCGGTCTCGGCGACCGGCCGCTGCCGCGCATTTCGATCTTCATGAGCGTGTTCAACTGTCACGTGAACCGCAGTCCGGTGACCGGCCGCATCGACCGCATCGCGTACCGGCCGGGCGCCTTCATCAATGCCGAACTCGACAAGGCCAGCGAAGACAATGAGCGCAATTCGCTCGTGATCTCGACCGCGAACGGACGCATCGGCGTGGTCCAGATCGCCGGCCTGGTGGCGCGGCGGATTGTCTCATTCGTGCGGGAAGGCCAGTCGATCGGCGCCGGCGAGCGGTTCGGCCTGATCCGCTTCGGCTCGCGCCTGGACGTCTATCTGCCCGAGGGCACCAGATCGCTGGTTTCCGAGGGGCAGACGGCGATTGCCGGCGAGACCATCCTGGCCGATTTCGCGTCGACCGAGCAGGGGCGGACGTTTCGCGCCGATTAACCATCGTTATGGCTGAACAAGCCGCCTTGCCGCCAATGGCGAAACGGGCCGGCGCTTGCTATATTATGGCGAGCCATGACGCCATTTGATCCCAAATATCCGGAATTGCGCCGCCGCCGGTTTCGTCCGATCCCGGTGCGGATGCTGGTGCCCAACGTCATCACCCTGCTGGCGATATGCGCCGGCCTGACGGCGATCCGCCTGTCGATCGAAGGGCGGATGGAGCTTGCGGTCGCTGCGATCGTATTCGCGGCCATCCTCGACGGGGTCGATGGCCGGGTCGCGCGCATGATCAAGGGCCAGTCGAAATTCGGCGCCGAACTCGACAGCCTTGCGGATTTCGTCAATTTCGGCGTAGCACCCGGCCTGATGCTGTATTTCTGGCAGCTTCACGAGCTGAACAATGGCGGCTGGATCGCGGCGATGGTGTTCGCGATCGCGGGCGGCCTGCGGCTGGCGCGTTTCAATGCCAGCATCGACGATCCGAACAAGCCTGCCTTTGCGGCGAACTATTTCACCGGCGTGCCGGCGCCGGCCGGCGCCATCCTCGCGATGCTGCCGTTCTATCTGGCGTTTCTGGGCGTCTCGAAGCCGCCGGCCATGCTGACCGCGTTCTATACGCTCTTGATCGCGTTCCTGATGGTGTCGCGCCTGCCGGTATTTTCCGGCAAGACGGTGCGGATGCGGGTGCCGCCGGAAATGGTGCTGCCGGTTTTCGTCTCCGTGGTGTTCTTCGTCGCGCTCCTGATCGGCTACCCCTGGCACATCCTGTCGTTCGGCTCGGTGCTCTATCTCCTGAGCCTGCCGTTGGGCTGGAAATCCTACCGCAATCACGAGCGGGAATTCGCCAAGCAGGAAACGTCTCCGCTCACGCCTGCCA
>DATCXE010000274.1:0-5312 GCA_036565985.1 Bradyrhizobium sp. | reverse complement strand
GTCATTGGGTGGGCTCCATGCAGGTCTTGAAGACTGATGTCGAAAAGAAGGCGGTCGGGTTCCCCGACTTTCGCAAATTGGAACCGAACCATAAAGCGGTTTCGGCGCTTAACCTCGACACCTTCGGACGGAAACACCATCGCAGCCGACGCGACTTTCAAGGGAGGCATTCATGGGACAATCAAAGCCCTTTCGTGCAATCGCACTCGTCGTCGAGGACGATCCGATGCAGCGGGAAATGCTTTGCCTGCTGCTCGAGGAGAGCGAGGTCGACGTCATCGAATGCGAGAGCGCGGAGGCGGCGGAGGCCGTTCTGGAGCGCGCCGGCGGCAGCGTCGCCCTGATGATGACCGACGTGCAACTCGCCGGGAATATGAGCGGCATCGAGCTCGCGCGGATCGCGAGACAGTACAATCCTGATATGGACGTCATCGTCACCTCCGGCCGGCCGCTGCGCGAGGACCTGCCCGATGGCGCAAAATTCTGGTCGAAGCCGTGGGTGCCGCTCGATGTGATCCGCGAGGCCGAGCGGGTGTCGTATCAGCCGGGCACCGAGGTCGATGCCGAGCCGCGACGGCGCCAGTGACGCTCGCATGGCGGAGCGATGAACTTCTCCGTAGCCCGGATCTCGCTTCGCCCATCCGGGCTACAAGCTACAAGCAAGCAGCCTTCAAAACCAAAAAGGCGGACCCGCGGCCCGCCATTCTCCAAAACTGACCCGGAGTTGGGAGCCCGGGCGGAACTGAGCGATCCACCCGGGCTGAAATTCACTTCTTCTTGGCTTTCTTGGCCTTCTTCGCCTTCGCCTTTTTCGCCTTCTTCGCTTTCTTAGCCATAGTATCCTCTCAAGGTTTAATGGATGGAAACGCGACACCGAGGCATGCTTGGCGGAGGGCCAACCTCGCAACATCCTCGATCACAATCCCAGCAGATTCGCAGGCCGATGCCGCTGGTCGTCATGGCGCTGTCATCACGTTATCCACAGCTGTTATGACTTTTGATGCGGTTTTCCGCCGAAACTCCGCTTATCCCCACCATCGACATCGCGCGTGCCATGCTTAACGTTGCCCCAACGCGCGCTCTTCATCATTTCAAAACCACGGCGCGGATTATCTTGGCGCTAGTGAGAGTCCGTTAATCCGCACGAATGCACCTTCTCGCTCGAGACAACGGGGCTTGTCGCGAGGGAAGGTCGAGGCGGAAGTCTTGATCGATTCTCGCGGACAACAGGGGGAGACGGGGCGCACGCGTTCCGGGTTCGCGATGCTGAGCGTTCCGACGCTGTGGACGGTTTTCATCATCAATTTTCTCGCGCTGGGCCTGATCTGGGCCTACGTCATGCGCAGCTATCCGTCGTTCGTCGCCGCGCGGTTCTGGACGGGGTCGGCGTTTGCCGCGGCGGCGGGCGCATCGTTCGCGACGCTGCGCGTGGCTTTTCCGGATTCGCTCACGCCGCTGCTGTTTGGCGGCACCGCGCTGATACTGGCGATCTGCCTCGCCGCGATGGGGATCCAGAAATTCTTCAACCGGCCGGTGTCGTGGCGCTACACCGCGCTGATCACAGGTTTCGGCTTCGCCGGCCTGTCCGTGTTCATTTTCGTCCATGACAGCGTCGCGGGGCGGATGACCGTCTTCACGGCCGCGCAGGTTCTGCCGATGATCCTGAGCCTGAAATTGCTGTTCGGTCCGCATGAGGGCCGGGCCAATCCGGGCGCCCGGCTGGCCGGCATCGTCACCGTTCTGCTTCTCGTTATCCTGGCATCCCGCCTGTTCGGCGCGCTGACCAGCGTAGGCGGCGGATTTTCCTACATGCACTTCACTCCGGTGCAATCGGTGGTCATCCTGGTCATGGTGTTCCTTTCGATGGCCTTGAACTTCGGCTTCCTGCTGATGGCGATGGACCGCCTGCGCAACGAGGTCGCCGATCTCGCGCTGCTCGACGACCTTACCGGCGTCGGCAACCGCCGCCATCTGCTCCAGCGGCTGACGGAAGAATGCGCGCGCTCCGAGCGCAGCGGCCAGCCCTTCACGCTGCTGGTGATCGATCTCGACGGCTTCAAGGCGATCAACGACACCCACGGCCACGCCGCGGGCGATGCCTGCCTGCAGCATTTCACCCTGATGGCGCAGACCCGCCTGCGGCCCGGCGACATGCTGGCGCGGACCGGCGGCGACGAGTTCTGCATCGTGCTGCCGTCTTCGACGCTGCGCGAGGGCGGGATGATCGCCCGCCGCGTGCTGGAAGTCTGCCGCGCCGATGCCGAGCAATGCGTCGGAACCGATATTCCGATCGCGGTCTCGATCGGCGTTGCGCAATGGACCCGCGAGATGGGCGCGTTCCCCGACCGCCTGATCGCCGCTGCCGACCACGCGCTGTACGATGCCAAGAAGGCCGGCCGCAACGGCTTTGCGACCTATGACCCGGCGCCGCCGCTGGTGCCCGACCCCGCAACGCAAGGGCTGCCGGAGACGGGCCTGCGCAAGCACGCGTGAGCGTGTTACTGAGGATCGGTCAACGGGTCCGTGAAATATGAACGCTCGATTGTTCGCGACGGCGCTCTGGGCGCTGGCATCTTCCGTTTCAGCCTCCGCACAAACACCCGATCTCGCCGCAATCGCGCGCTCGTCGGGCACGCCCGAGATTCCCGGCCTGAAGATGGTCTGGCTGGCGCCGTGGGGCGATCTCGCCAAGTCGCATCCCTGGCGCAACATCATCGTGCACCAGACCGAGGGACCGGCCGGCTCCGCCCGCGGCGGCGCGCAGGCGCAGTCGAAGAACCCGACCCGGCGCGGCGTCATGGTCTGGGTCGAAACCGACGGCACCGTGTACTGGGCGGTCGGCGAACATCTCGTTCCCACCCATGGCGACGGCGCCAACCGCAACGACAACAAGTACATCGACAACAAACAGACATTTCGCCAGGTGGTCGGCAACAATTCGGTCGGCGTCGAGTTCGCCGGCAACTATCCCGACGTGACGCGCGGTCCTACCGAGGCGCAGGTCGCGGCGTGGAAAATCCTGGTGAAGGTGCTGCGCGCCCGCTACGGCATCCCGCTCGATCGCGTCTATGCGCACAACTGGATCGACTACAAGGATGCGCGTTACTGTGAAGGCTGCGCGTTGGCGACGATGGCGCGCGAGTGGGGCGAATAGGGCGGGCGACCATTCCCCTCGTCGTCCCTGCGAACGCAGGGACCCATACGCCGCGGCCTTTCGATTTTGAATGGTCGGAGCTGATATTTTCCAAACCAATCACGGCCGGTGGCTATGGGTCCCGGCTCAAGGCCGGGACGACACCGGTGATGTTGAAGCAGCGCCCGTCGATTTGACCGCCGGCGATGGTTCAAGCACTGTCGGTGCGACTGATCCACCGATCGACATTCAAGGGATTTGAATTGATGACATCTCTTTCGGGGACATTATCGCCGGTGCATGGCCGGCCGGGCGGCAAGCTGTTCGGCCTCATCCCCGCGACCGCGCTGTTGCTGTGCGCGTCGCTGCTGGCCGCGCTGGAGGTGCCGAGCAAACCGTTCCTCGACAAGAACAGCTTTTATCTCTCCTCCGCCGGCTTCCGCGTCCAGGTCGCCAACGACGAGGCCGGCAGGAAGGCGCTGCACGCGCTGCCGCCGCATCGCTTCGTGGTTCATCGCACGGGCAATGACGTGCGCTATCTCTATGCCGAGCCGAACCACTGCGTCTGCATCTTCATCGGCACGCCGGCGAACTACCAGGACTATCGCGATATCCTCGCCCGCCCGGTCGATCAGCCGGACAACGTCGCGCCCGACTACAAGACGCAGGCCAGCGCATTGCTGTACGGCGATCCCTACGACTGGAACAACCTCAACCAGCCCGACAGCATCGCGGATTATCTGCGGACGTATTATTGAGGGGGCTCTCAAAAGCCTCGTCGTCCCGGCCCAGATGCGCAATTGCGCATCAGGAGCCGGGACCCATACGCCGCGGCCTCTCGATTTTGAGCGGTCGTCGTCGCCCGGCTTGACCGGGCGATCCAGTATTCAAGAGGCCGTTGCGATTGCGCACCGCCTCATGTTGGCCGCGGCGTACTGGGTCCCCCGCTTTTGCGGAGGACGACACCGAGAATACTGAGGCAGTCACCTCCCAAAACAAAAAGCCGGCGTTGCCGCCGGCTTTCGTTACCTGTCATCTCGATCGCGCGGGTCAGTGCGCGGCTTCGAGCGCGGCTTCCCGCTTGGCTTCCTGCTTCGCAATCGTGCCCTTGACGGCCGACTGCACCTTCTCGAAAGCGCGGACCTCGATCTGCCGCACGCGTTCGCGCGACACGCCGAATTCGGCGGCGAGGTCTTCCAGCGTCATCGGGTCTTCCGCCAGGCGCCGCGCCTCGAAGATGCGGCGTTCGCGCGGGTTGAGCACACCGATGGCGCCGTTCAGCGCCTGACGGCGGTGATCGAACTCCTCGTGCTCGGCCATCACGGCTTCCTGGTTGGGCGAGTTGTCGACCAGCCAGTCCTGCCATTCGCCGGCTTCACCGTCGTCGCGGATCGGCGCGTTGAGCGACGCATCGCCACCGAGGCGGCGGTTCATGTCGACCACGTCCTGATCCGTCACGCCGAGGCGCTTGGCAATCAGCTTCACCTGGTCGGGGTGGAGATCACCCTCGTCCAGCGCGGAGATCTTGCTCTTCGCCTTGCGCAGGTTGAAGAACAGCTTCTTCTGGTTCGCGGTGGTGCCCATTTTCACGAGCGACCAGGAACGCAGGATGTACTCTTGTATTGACGCCTTGATCCACCACATGGCGTAGGTAGCGAGACGGAAACCCTTCTCGGGCTCGAACCGCTTGACCGCCTGCATCAGGCCGACATTGCCTTCCGAGACGACCTCGGAGATCGGCAAGCCGTAGCCGCGATAGCCCATGGCGATCTTGGCCACGAGCCGGAGATGGCTGGTGACAAGGTGATGTGCCGCGTCGCGATCGTCATGCTCACGCCAACGCTTGGCGAGCATGTATTCCTGCTGGGGTTCCAGCATCGGGAATTTGCGGATCTCGGCGAGGTATCTAGAAAGGCCGGATTCTCCATTGAGAACCGGCAGCGTAGCTGTACGGGCCATTGAGCGCCCTCCAGTTGTTCAGGCCCCCGATAGCGGCGGGCCCGGCAGGTGATCGCTGTGTTAAAGCCGATCAGGCTGCGATGTTCCGCGTTGGATATTCAACGCAAGGGGGACCATAGCC
Source organism: Bradyrhizobium sp. (assembly GCA_036565985.1). GTDB lineage: Bacteria > Pseudomonadota > Alphaproteobacteria > Rhizobiales > Xanthobacteraceae > Bradyrhizobium. Next base: position 99 of record DATCXE010000274.1, on the reverse strand, counting down.
GAAAACGAACAAATAGGGAAGGAATGCTGACGTCACGTCCCCGTGTGGCTGCTATAACCTGTTGTCATAGCAAGGATTTTCCGGAGGGGCTGCGTCATA
>DATCXE010000263.1:0-4324 GCA_036565985.1 Bradyrhizobium sp. | reverse complement strand
GGCCGTCCCGCGGTGGCCGCCGATCTCAAGCTTCCGGTGAAGGCGCCTTATGCCGCGCTGTTCGACTGGACCGGTTTCTATATCGGCGCGCATACCGGATATAGCCGGGGCAGTTCTGCCAACACCTTGTCGGACCCGGTGCCCACGCCAGGTTCCGGTCATTTCAGCGGCGTGATCGGCGGTGTACAGGCGGGGCACAATTGGCGGTTCGGTTCAGGCCTGCTGCTCGGCGTCGAAGCCGACGTCACCTTTCCGAGCTACCTGACCTCGAATTTCACCACCGCGCTGATCGCGACGCCGCGCACCGGCTTCGCCGAGGAATGGGACTATGTCGGCACGGCACGCGGCCGTATCGGCTACACCGCAGGACCATGGCTCGCCTACGCGACGGGCGGCCTTGCCGTTGCCGGCGAGCGCTTTCTCAATACGCCGGTGGGCAGCATCGAAGAAAAGCACGTCGCCGCACGCCTGGGCTGGGCTGCGGGCGCCGGCGTCGAGTATGCGTTCGCCCCGCACTGGACGCTGCGGCTGGAATATCTCTACAGCCAGTTCGAGAGAGCCAATGTGCGTTTCGCATCCGGCACGCAATACTCCTCGACGCTCGACCTCCAATCGTTGCGGCTCGGCATCAACCGGAAGATCGACTGGCCGGGCGGGCCGCGATCGACATCCAGGAACGACATCACCGACCCCGAGTCCAATCGCTGGGAAATCCACGGCCAGACGACGTTCCTGCCGCAAGGCTATCCGGCGTTTCACGCACCCTATAGCGGCCCCAACAGCCTGACGCCGGCGGCACAGCTTCAGCAGACGTGGAGCAACAGCCTGTATTTGAATGCCCGTCTGTGGGACGGCGGCGAACTGTATTTCAATCCCGAACTGCTGCAGGGGTTCGGCCTCAACGGGACATTCGGGGCCGGCGGCTTCCCCAACGGCGAGGCGCAGAAATCCAACTTCCCCTACCCGCACTACAATCCGTCCCGCCTCTTCATACGCCAGACTTTCGGTCTCGGCGGCGAGCAGGAAGAACTGGCCAGCGCGCCGCTGCAACTCAGCGGCAAGGCCGATATTTCACGCGTGACGGTTCAGGCCGGCAAGTTCTCCGTCACCGACGTATTTGATGGCAACAGCTACGCGCGTGACCCGCGCAAGGATTTCATGAACTGGGCGCTGTGGTCATCCGGAGCGTTCGACTATGCCGCGGACAAGGTTGGCCTGGGATATGGTGCGATAGCCGAACTGAACCAGAAGCAATGGGCGCTGCGCGGCGGCTATTTCCTGGTCGGCGCCGAATCGAACTCCAACAGCTTCGACACCAAGTTGATTCAGCGCGGTGGTTACATTCTCGAACTGGAGACACGGTATCAACTGTTCTCGCAACCGGGCAAGCTGCGGACGCTCGCCTGGTTCAACAATGCCTATTCCGGCAGCTATCGCGAGACGCTGAACAATCCCGCGCTCAACCTCGACATTGCCCAGACCCGCACCGGCCGTCCGAAATATGGTTATGTCATCAACCTCGAGCAGGCGCTGGCCGACGATTTCGGCGTCTTCGGCCGCTGGAGCTGGAACGACGGCAGGACCGAGATCATGGCGTTCACCGACATCGATGCCTCGCTGGCGATGGGTGTCTCGATCAAGGGCGCCAAATGGGGCCGGCCTGACGACGTGATCGGCATCGGCGGCGCGATCAACGCGCTGTCACGCGACCATCGCGACTTCATTGCCGCCGGCGGCCTTGGCATTCTGATCGGCGATGGCCGGCTCAACTACCGCAAGGAGCGGATACTCGAGACCTACTACGCTTACGCGCTCACCAAGCAGCTCACGCTGACCGCGGACTACCAGTTCATTACCAACCCGGCCTACAACGCCGACCGCGGCCCGGTCCATGTGTTCTCCGGCCGCTTCCATGGCGAGTTCTAGGCGCCTCTGCTCAACTGCAGCACCCGTCACGCTTATCCACCAGACGCAGCGTCTCCAATCCTGACGGCCAATACCTTGTCGATGCGCCGGCCATCGAGATCGAGGACTTCGAAGCGCCAGCCGTCCACGTCGGTGCGATTGCCGACATCGGGTATCCTGCCGAAATGGCTGAGCAGGAAACCCGCAACCGTCTGATAGGAACGAGAAGCCGGCAGCACGATCTGAAGCAGCGAGGCGAATTCCACGGCCGACATCCATCCCGAGATCAAATACGACCCATCGTCACGTTTCACGGCCGCCTGTTCAGGCGGGCCTTCTTCGGTGTGAAAGCCGCCGACGATCGCTTCCAGGATATCTGCGCTGGTCACCACGCCCTGGAAGACGCCGTACTCGTCGTGAACCAGTCCCATATGGACCGTTGAGTCCCGCAGCACCGCGACGACGTCCCTCGCGTCGAGGAATTCGGGAATCACCGGAGCCGGGCGGACAAGCTTGCGTATGTCGGGCTCCTGTCCCGAAAGATAGCTGTCCAGAATATCCTTGGCATTGACGGTTCCGAGCGCGGCGTCGGCATCCTCATCGAAAACCACGAAGCGGGAGTGGTTGCTGGCAGCCAGCGCCGACCGGATCTCTTCGGATGTGTCGGAGAGATCGATCATGCTGACCTCGCGCCGAGGCGTCATGACCGCGCCGACGGGAAGGTCGCCGAGGCGCATGACGCCGGCAATCATCTCCTTTTCGCCCGGTTCGAGCACACCGGCATTTTCGGCTTCGACGACCAGGGTGCGGATCTCGTCCTCGCTGACTTTCTCTTCGGCTGCACCGCGATGACCCAATAGCCACAGCAATGCCTTGCCCGATCGATCGAGAAGCCACACGGCGGGCGCCGAGATCTTCGCAAGAAGGGTCATGTAGGGTGCTACGCGCACCGCCACCGCTTCCGGATCACGCAAGGCGATCTGCTTGGGCACCAGTTCGCCCATGATGAGCGATGCGTAAGTGATTACCGTGACGACGGTGCCGACGCCGATCGCATCCGCCACGCCTTTCGACCATCCGGCCTCGACCAACAGGGCCGTCAGCCGCTGACCGAGCGTGGCCCCGGAGAACGCGCCGGACAGGACGCCGATGAGCGTAATGCCGATCTGGACCGTCGAGAGAAATTTGCCGGGATCGGATGCCAGGGCGAGCGCGCGGCGGGATCCCCTGACGTTCTTCTCGACCAGCGCCGCAAGTCGTGCCGGCCGCGACGAAACGATGGCCAGCTCGGACATAGCCAGCAAGCCATTGATAACAATCAGGACCGTCACGATCCCGAGTTCAACGTAAAGCATTATTTTTGTGGGTTCCAATCCCCGGAATACAGAGAACCTATCAGATAGTCATTCGTTCCAGCACTCAAAAGAGCGCGCAAATGCCGCAACTGCGACGGCTCTATCCGGCCGGCTGGAACGAATCCGCCCGCGCAACCGCCCAGGCGTCGTGGAAGCGTGGATCCTGAGTGCCTTCGATCAACTCACCCGGACGCAGCGACGGATAGAGTTTGGCATAGGACAATGTGTCGTTCGTGGAGGACCGCTGCGAGAAGTGGATCGGCCGCAGCTGTTGCGGATGCTCGAGCCCGGCGGCGGCGATAAGCTCGGACAGCGCGTGCAGGGTGGCGTGATGGTAGCTGTAGACCCGCTCGACCTTGAGGGGCACGACCAGCGCACGCGCGCGGAGCGGATCCTGGGTGGTCACGCCGGTCGGGCACCGGTCGGTATGGCAGCTCAGCGACTGGATGCAGCCGAGCGCGAACATGAAGCCGCGCGCCGAATTGCACCAGTCGGCGCCGATCGCCATTGCGCGCGCCATGTCGAATGCGGTGGCAATCTTGCCGGCGGCGCCGATCTTGATGCGGTCGCGCGCATTGATGCCAATCAGCGCGTTATGGACGAAATTGACGCCCTCGCGCATCGGCGTGCCCAGATGGTCCATGAATTCCAGCGGCGCAGCACCGGTGCCGCCTTCGTTGCCGTCGACCACGATGAAATCAGGGTATATCCCGGTCTCCAGCATCGCCTTGCAGATCGCCAGGAATTCCCAGGGGTGGCCGACGCACAGCTTGAATCCGGCGGGCTTGCCGCCGGCCAAGCGCCGCATCTCGCCGATGAAGACCATCATTTCAATCGGCGTCGAGAACGCGCGGTGGGTGGCCGGCGAAATGCAATCCTCGCCCATCGGAACACCGCGAATCTTGGAGATCTCTTCGGAGACCTTGGCCGCCGGAAGGACCCCGCCATGTCCGGGCTTGGCGCCCTGGCTGACCTTGAGTTCGACCATCTTGATCTGGTCGTCGCTGGCGATACGGGCAAATTCCTCCGGATTGAACGAGCCGTCGCGATTGCGGCAGCCGAAA
>DATCXE010000252.1:0-4383 GCA_036565985.1 Bradyrhizobium sp. | reverse complement strand
CTCATTTCCCGGATGATCCGGATCAGAAGTTGCGCTGAGCGCGGAGCAGGAAGTTGAAGCTGTCCTGATCCTTCAACTCGTAGACGGCTGCCGGCTTGGCGACCGATGCGAGAGTCGGAGCGACAACCGTGCCCGAGTACTTCTGGTCGATGCGGGTCCAGGTGAAGTCACCCGAGAACGTCAGGTTCTTCACAGGAGTCCAGCGAGTGATGATACCCGCCTGAGCGATGTTGAAGTCGGGGTTGCAGGTACCAACCAGGGCCAGCAGGGTAACCGCGTTCGCGCAGATGGCAGCCTTGCCGTTGTTGCCGTACCGGATAGAGGCGTAAGCACCGTAGATGCCAGTGTTCCAGTAGGGATCCCAGTTGTGGGTGTAACCACCGCGGAAGCCCCAGGTGGTTACGTTCTCGAGCCCGGTGCCGTTTGCGGTCGAAGTGCCCGTGTACACGGCATCCGGAGCGTTGGCAAAGCCGATGCTCTGGTAGGCACCAGGCGCGCTGGCGCTGCCGAACATCGAGTAGCTGACCACGGCCAGGCTCTGCAGGTTGTACCGGGTTGCACCATCGGTGTAGACGGCCTGCATGTTGATCACGTCGCCCGCACCGGTCGGGAGGTTCTTGAACTGCAAGGCACCCTGCACGGCCCAGCCCCACTTGTCGTCGGGATGACCTGTGGGCTCGGTCGCGCCGTAATAGGCCGCGTGGTTGTTATGAGCAACAGCCGACAGTTGGAACATACCCCAAGCCTGGTCGACCTTGACTACGCCGATCAGATCCGGAGAGCGCGTGCCACCGAGGTTGTTGAGACCATTCGAGCCGGCGAGCATGCCTGCCGCCGTAGCGCCCGTCAGGTTCATTACGCCCGACTGCACGATCGCGCTCTGGTCCTGAGCCGACAAGGTGGCCGATACGCCGTTACCGAACTGAGCGGTGTAGGTGAACTGGTTTATACCATTGGTCGAGCCGCTACCGCCGACCAGGCCGTCGAAGTTGTTGGACGGATAGTTGACCCAGGGCGCATCGAACGCGGAAACCGACCTGCCCATCGTGAACCCGGCAAACTGGATGAACGCATAGTTGATGCCAACGCTACCACCCGCAATACCGCCATCCGAGGGGTTACCAACCTGGCCGACAGCCGCGCTGTACACGGTACCACCCGTGCCGGCACCAGCGTAGTTGCCCGACGTCCAAGTGAAGTTCGCATCGAAGAACGTGCGGACCACGCCATATTCGGTCGCGGTGCGCGTATCGACGGTCAGATTTTGACGCGCGCGCATGGAGTAATAGTTCGAGAGGCGATTGTGTGCGCCCAATGCCCCGGAGTAGGCGCCGTTGTAGTGCGTGCTGTTGAAAGCGGTTTCAGCGCGCAGATAACCACCCAGCTTGATGCAGGTGTCGGTGCCGGGGATATAGAAGAAACCCGCTCCATACAGGGAGCAGATCCTTACATACTCGACCGCCTTGGCCTTGACGGGCAGGTCGGCAGCCTGAGCCCCACTGATGGCAGCCAGGCCCGCCGCCGAGCCGAGAATAAGGCGCTTAATCTTCTTCATATCGATCCCCAAGTTGCTCTGTAGCGAAAGGTCCGGGCCCCCTGGGCCATTCCCAAGTCCGGTTCCGCTGTCTCTATTGAATCCGCTTAGTCGATTCTCGGCTTCTTGACGCTTCGTCCGAGATTGTTCGCGTCTATCCGACTATTTTGGAAATCAGATGACACCCGCTGACCCCAACTACTGGCGCCAGCACGCCTCCATAGGTATTTTACATTCAAGTTCGTCCGCGAGGGGTATATTTTTCGAGCAAAATGAATTGACTTGTCCCAGTGGTGCCAGTTTGCCACATACGCTTGTTCCGATTTCGAGGAAGTTGCCATGCGCGCTCTGGCTCTGACGATTGTGACGATGGGAATAGCTTTGGCAGCCGGACAGGCCAGGGCTCAGACATACGACCCGGCTTTTCCCGTTTGCATGCACGTCATTCCATGGGGTGGCGGCGCTTATTACGATTGCACTTACTACACGATGGCCCAATGCGCGGCTTCGGCTTCCGGGCGCGCAGCGCAGTGCGACCTCAACCCGTTCTACGCGGGTGCGACGGCGTCATCGCCACGAAGCGGTCGGCGTTATCGTCAAGGCCGATCAATATCGTCGGTTCCCGTCGAGACCCTGCAGGATAGCTATTGCTTGCAAGGGCGCGTCTGGGGCTATCCAGGCAACTGCCAGTTCTCGAGCTACGCCCAATGCATGGCCACTGCCAGCGGCACGGACGCCTATTGCGGGATAAATCCCCAATACGCGTTCGCGCGTCAGCAGCAGGGCGCCTATCGGCACCGATAATCGGGAGGCGGGGAAGCAAGCCCGCCGAAACGCGCTATTGGACGCTGGCGCCGCGATGCAGGTCGGCTTCGATCTGAAGCCTGGTGCCGCCGCCGAATCGCGCGCGATAGACCTGCAGGTTCTCCATGATCCGCTGCACGTAGTTTCGTGTCTCGGAGAACGGAATCAGTTCCACCCAGTCGACGGCATCGACCTTGGGGTCGCGCGGGTCGCCGTAGCGTTCGATCCATTTTCTGACGCTGCCGCGGCCGGCATTGTAGCCGGCAAACGTCAGGATGTAGGAGCCGCGGTAGTCCTCGAGCAGCCCGCCCAGTTCGGCGGCGCCGAGCATGGCGTTGTAGACCGAATCGGTCTTCATCCGGTTGAGGTCGAAGCTGATGCCGGCCCGCTTGCTGACATAGCGTCCGGCGTCCGGCGTCACCTGCATCAACCCGTAGGCCTGCGCGGGCGAGACCACCGCCGGATTGAACGCGCTCTCCTGCCGCGCGATCGAGTAGACGATGCTCGGCTCGACCTGCGGTCCGACCTGCTTGAACGAGGGGATGCCGTTGACGGGGTAGGCGTAGAAGTCGAACGGCAGGCCGCGATTGAGCGCGGCCTTTCCCATCAAAAGCATTCCGCGGGCGTCGCTGTAGCGCGAGGTGAGCTCGCCGAGGCCGACCAGGGCATCGGGATCGCCGTTCTCGCCCATGTCGCTGAAAATCGGGAGCGCGAGTTCGCGTTCGTCCAGTTCGTAGAGCAACTGCACGGCCCGCACGATTTCAAGCCGCTCGACGCCGCGGCCACGGCCGCTCGGGACGCCGTTGAGCTCGAGCTGCGGCAGCCCCAGCTTGGCGCGCGCCAGCTGGCCGTAATAGCTGGTCGACTGTTCGGCGGCGCGGCCATAGGCGGCGCGGGCCTCCTGCGTGCGTCCTGCCGCTTCCGCCGCACGGCCTTGCCAATAGCCGGCGCGCGCGAGCGCGGTCGGATTGGCGCTGCCGACGCCGATGCGGGCGAAATGCTGCGCGGCCACCGCCGGGTCCTTCAGGAAGCGCAGCGCAATCCAGCCTGCGGTGAATTCCTGTTCGGTCTTGTAGATGTCGCGCGACGGAAGTGCTGCGTCCCGCGCAATCAGGTAGGCGGTGCGGTGTTCGCCGACGTCGATCATCTTGCGCGACAGCAGGCGCCGCTCGATCCACCATTCGTTGAGATTGTGCAGGCGAGCAGGATCTTTCGGCACCGCCAGCATGAGCTGTGCCGCTTCATGGAATTTCTCTTCGCGGCGGAGCCACTGGATCCTGGCGAGCATGTAGCCGGGGTCGTTGTGCAGTTCGCGCGGCACCGCATCGAGCAGCGCCTTGAGGTTGGATGATCTCTTGTTGGCCGCGATGCGCGCCTTCGCCAGCGCGACATGGCCTGAGCCCAGCCGTTTGGCAGCGCGCATGCCGCCGGCTTCCTGCTCGGTGCCGTAAAGCAGCGCGTCCATCCGCGCCTTGTGGTCGCCGGCCGTCAGCAATGCCCCGAACTGGTTCATCGCGTTGATCTCGGTGTCTTCCGACATGCCGTCGTTGCGCCAGGCCTCGCGGACCAGCCGTTCGGCGTTGGTGCGATCGCCGCGGGCGATCATGGCCTTCGCCAGCGAGAATTTGCCCTTGGCGGAGAGCGGCGACTGGTTTTCAAACCACGCCCAGATCGTGGCGTCGTCGCGCCGGTCGTCCCACAGCGCAGCCTCGATGCGCCGGCGCAGGAACGTCTGCGACGGCCAGCTCGGATTGGCGGAGATAAACGCGCGGTAGCGCTCCACCGAAACGCCGTTGTTGTCGCTGCGCAGGATCAGCCATTCCGCAAGCTTGCGGGCAACCGGATCCGAGATCGCGGCCTGTGCCTGCGTGGCGTCGGAGGCCTTCTGCTTGCGCACGAGCCCGATGATGTTTTCCAGGACGTCCTTGTCGGCCTGCGAGGTCGTGGACGTTGCGGCGACCGCCGCCGGCGCCACCTGTTTGCGCGGAGGCGGCAGGGCGGCGTGCCCGCGCGTTGCGGGGGCGAGTATCGGCGGAGCCGGCGCC
>DATCXE010000250.1:0-4270 GCA_036565985.1 Bradyrhizobium sp. | reverse complement strand
GACGAAGACGCGGCGGTCGGTGGTTTGCGTCAGCTCCTGCAGATGCCGGTGCTCGGCCCTGGAAAGCCGCAGCGCCCGCGCCAGCGCGTCGATCGTGCCGGCCGAAGGACTGACGGAACGACCCTGCTCGAGCCGGATGTACCAGTCGACGCCGATCCCGGCGAGACCCGCCACCTCCTCCCGCCGCAGCCCGGGCGTACGCCGCCGCGGGCCGACCGGCAGCCCGACCGATTTCGGCGTCAGCTTCTGGCGTCGCGACCGCAGGAAGTCGCCGAGTTCGCTCTGCCTTGGATTCGCGCCCTGCTCCGCCATGCCGCACCTCGCCCGAAGAGGGGTCCAATAATCCTAGGATAATACCAGGTCTTGTTGGCGCGCTGAATCCTGCGAGAATGGGGCATCCACGACACGAATGAGGATCCCCATGAAGGCTGCCGTCCTGAAGGCGTTCGCTTTACCCCTTGCGATCGAAAACGTCGCCGACCCCGTGCTTGGCACCGGCGAGGTCATCGTCGACGTCGCGGCCAGCCGCGTGCTCGCCTACGCCAATGAAGTCCTCAGCGGCGAACGGAAGTACCTGCTGGAACTGCCTGTTGTGTTCGGTCCCGGCGCGATCGGCCGCATCCGCGCCACCGGCCCCGATGCGACGCGGCTTCGGCCCGGCGACTGGGTCTATTGCGATCCGACCGTGCGCTCGCGCGACAATGCGCGCTCGCCCGACATCGCGCTGCAGGGCCTGACCGCCGGCAGCGAAGCCGGCCTGCCGCTACAACGCTATTTTCATGATGGCGCATGGGCCGAACAGATGCGCCTGCCGACGGAAAACGCCACTCCGATTGGCGCCATCGATGAGAAGGACGCCGGACGCTGGTGCGCGATGGGTACGCTGCTGGTGCCCTATGGCGGGTTCCTCGCCGCCGGCCTGCAGGCTGGAGAGACCGTTCTCGTCAATGGCGCGACCGGCGGCTTCGGCAGCGCCGCCGTCGCAGTTGCGCTCGGCATGGGCGCGGAATGCGTCGTCGCCACCGGGCGGAACGAAAACGCGCTTGCCGAACTGGCCCGGCGGTTCGGCAAGCGCGTTCGAACCGTGCGAATGCTCGGGAACGAAGCCAGCGACCGTGACAGCATTTTGCAGGCTGCGCCCTGCCCCATCGACTGCGTGCTCGATATCCTGCCGCCCGCGGCCAGCGCTGTGCAGGTGCGAGCCGCCATCATGGCGGTGCGGCCGTACGGGCGCGTGGTGTTGATGGGCGGTGTCGGCATGCTCGGCGGCGCCGGCCTCGACCTGCCCTACCCCTGGATGATGCGGAACTGCATCACCCTTCGCGGCCAGTGGATGTATCCGCCGCATGCGGCCGCGCTGATGGCCGGCCTGATCCGCTCAGGCCTCGTCAACCTCGATCATTTCGAAGTCACTGCCTTCGATCTGGACCATGCCAACGAGGCGGTCGGACACGCCGCCGCCAATAGCGGCCCGTTCAGGATGACGGTGATTCAGCCGGGATGATCAGGCGCTGATGATGTCGCCGAAGATATCGTGGACTTCCAGCGGCTTGTCGACCTGGGTGAACCATTCGGCGCGGTTGGCCGCACGGCGGCGGCCGCGCTCGTCGAGCGGCAGCTTGAGCTGGCGCAGCAGGCTCGTCACTTCCTCGCGCGCCGTCACGTGGCCCATGCTCGGCCGCGTGCCCAGCGTCGTCTCGTCGATGTCGTCGAGCGCGGTGAGCCCGCGCGGGAAGAATTCGCGGTAGACAACCCGCTCCGCAAACCCGTCGATCGAACGGAACCCGAGCCGCAGCGAGAGTTCCTTCAGGCCCTCGGCAACGAGCTGCTTGTTGCGCGAGCCGATCATCGACAAACGGTTGCGCACCACGATCCAGTCGGTCGTGGCGCCGTCGACTTGCCGCCGCTTGCGCCGGACGTCGCGCACCATCTCCGCGTAGTGGCTCTCCCCGGTCACCGAATAGGTGGCGGGATCAACGGTGCCGAGCACGTCGACGTCGAGAAAGCTGTCGTTGATCGGGGTCACCAGCGTATCGGCCATCGAATGCGCCAGGCGCATCAGGTAGGAGTCGGAACCCGGCGTATCGATGACGATGAAATCGTAGGCGCGTTCGACCGCGCTCACCGCTTCCATGAATTGCTGGAACTCGGAATTTTCGTTGTCGGCGATCTGCATCGTCTCGCCGAGCCTGATGCAGTAGTGCACCGGAATTTCGAGATCGAGACCGGTCCGGCGCGCCCACGCGCTCCGGTTGCCGATGTAGCGGGTGAAACTTTGCTGGCGGCAGTCGAGATCGATGGTGGCGACGCGCTGTCCGGCCTTCATCAGGGCGACGGCGATGTGCAGGGCGGTGGTGGATTTTCCAGATCCGCCCTTCTCGTTGCCCAGCACCACGACGTGCGCTGAACCGGACTGCCCCTGACTCGTCTGAACCAACATGACTCATTCCCCGTCGTCATCTTCAAATCAACGCGCCGCTTCGGTCAAGTGAAATGCGCGACGGCGTGCGCAAATCGCGCAGCGTGTGTCTTCATGATGAATCCGCTGATGGCGCGGCGATCGCTTTTGCGGTCCGCGGCTCATTCAACCAGCCGGTGCGCTCGCTCGGACTCGCGTTGAGTGCCGCAGGTTTGTCATTGCTGAGTTATCTTGGCGGCAACGCGCTCGCCTTATAAGGTCGGCGCGCCTGCCGGGGGATTTTCGGAAGCCAGCCCCCTCTCCCCATCAGAAACCGCAAGAGATCGAGTCCAGATGTCGCGAAGTCCCATGGTCGTCCGTACCGTTCCCGCCTTGCGCCGCGCCGTCGAGGCCTTGCGCGCTCGAAAGGCCACCACCGCGCTGGTGCCGACCATGGGAGCGCTTCACGACGGGCATGTGTCGCTGGTGCGGCTCGCCAGGCGCCGGGCGCAAAAGGTCATCGTTTCGATCTTCGTCAACCCGACGCAGTTCGCGCCGACGGAAGATTTCGGTTCCTATCCCCGCACCTGGAAATCCGACGTTGCGAAACTCGCCGCCGAGAAGGTCGACCTGATCTGGAATCCGGACGTCAAGGCGATGTACCCGGACGGCTTCGCCACCCGGATCGTGCCCGAGGGTCCGGCCACGGCCGGTCTGGAGGATCGCTTCCGGCCGCATTTCTTCGGCGGCGTCGCCACCGTGGTCGGCAAACTGTTCACGCAGTGCCGGCCGGATGTTGCGATCTTCGGCGAGAAGGATTTTCAGCAGTTGCGGGTCGTGACGCAGATGGCGCGGGATCTCGACCTCGGCGTCAGGGTGATCGGATCGCGCACGGTGCGCGAACGCGACGGACTCGCGATGTCCTCGCGCAACGTCTACCTCTCGGCGGAGGAACGGCAGACGGCGACGACGCTGTACCGCGCCATGAAGGAAAGCGCCAAACGGCTCAAGGCCGGCGACGAATTGGAGGCCGCCATGGCGGTCGGTCGCGAAATGATCGCCGGCGCCGGCTTCGTGCTGGATTATTTCGAGGCCCGGCAGGCCGAAACGCTGGCGCCGGTTGCGTCAATGAAGGACGGCCCGGTGCGAATCCTGGTCGCCGCCAAGCTCGGCAAGACGCGCCTGATCGACAATATCGGGGTGTAGAGCGTTTTCCAGCGAAAGCCTGCCCCGGACCTGATCCGGGGTGGAAACCGGTTCGCGTCAAGTAAACGCGTCAAACAAGAATCTAGAGCCCCGTTCCGATTCAATCGGAACGGAAAAGGCTCTAGTTCCGTCAGAGCAGCCCGAGATCGCGCAATTCGCGGCGCATCGGCTCGGGCATCGCCGCGACGCTGGCGGCCGACGACTTCGTGAGGTCCGGCGGCGCGGCGTCCTCGGTCAAATAGCGCCAGCCCTGGAACGGGCGCATCGGTCGCGGCGAGACGGCGAAGACCTTGGGCTGCATCACCAGACGGCAGCGGCCGATGCCGTCCTTGTCGCGAAATGGCTCGATCGCGATGATCTTTTCGCGGGCGGCGATTTCGCCCTTGATCACCCAGTAGAGCGATCCGCCGTCCAGCAGTTCGCCGTCGCGCTTCGGCGTCATCCGCGTGATGTGGATGTGGCGAAGCGGCAGGCCCTTTTTCTTCGCGGTTGCCATGCGTTCGGCAACCCAGCCCTTGAGTTCCTTGACCGATTCGCAGCCGACGGCAAGCTTGATGAGATGAAGCGGCATGATCCCGCCGATGTAGCGGCCCGCGCGCGCTTTGAAAAGATCACTCGTTGTTATCAGCTGTGGGCGCCGCAGCGGTCGGCGCGAGCTGAACCGGC
>DATCXE010000226.1:0-4470 GCA_036565985.1 Bradyrhizobium sp. | reverse complement strand
TCGGCTTCGGCTTGAAGAAATAGCGCATGGCGAGAAAGAACGCCGATACGAATTCGCTCAAGAGAAGCGCCCGGGCGGTTGCGTTGATGTTGACACTCATGACGGCCTCACTTCGGCGCGATGCCGGCGAATTGCAGCACGCCGGCCACAATCACCACCATCGCCAGCGACAGCGGCAAAAACACCTTCCAGCCGAGCCGCATCAGTTGGTCGTAGCGGTAGCGCGGCACGATCGCCTTCGCCATCGCGATCATGAAGAACATGAAGAACACCTTCAGCACGAACCAGACCACGCCCGGTATCCAGGTGAACGGCGGCAGCGCCACCGGCGGCAACCAGCCGCCGAGGAACAGGATGGTCGCCAGCGCGCACATCGTGGTGATCGCGACATATTCGCCGAGCATGAACAGCAGATACGGCGTCGAGCCGTATTCGGTCATGAAGCCCGCGACCAGTTCGGATTCGGCTTCCACCAGGTCGAACGGCGGCCGGTTGGTCTCCGCCAGCGCCGAGACGTAGAACACCACGAACATCGGAAACAGTGGCCACACGTACCAGTTCAGGATGGTGAGCTGCGGCAGGCCGATCAGGCTGGCGAGGCCACGGGTGTTCTGCGCTTCCACCACGGCCGAGAGATTGAGCGAACCGGCGCACAGCAAAACCGTGATGATGACGAAGCCGATCGAGACTTCGTAGGACACCATCTGCGCGGCCGAGCGAAGTGCGGCAAGGAACGGATATTTCGAGTTCGACGACCAGCCGGCCATGATGATGCCGTAGATCGACAGCGACGAGATCGCGAAGATGTAGAGAACGCCGACATTGATGTCGGCGATGACCCAGCCGAGATCCATCGGGATCACAGCCCAGGCGGCGAGCGCCAGCACGCAGGACACCAGCGGCGCAAGCAGGAACACGCCCTTGTTGGAGCCGGAGGGAATGACCGGTTCCTTGAGCACGAATTTCAGCAGATCCGCGAAGGATTGTAAGAGGCCCCAGGGGCCGACGACGTTGGGACCCCTGCGGATCTGTACCGCCGCCCAGATCTTGCGGTCGGCGAGCAGGATGTAGGCGATCGCGATCAGGAGCACGACCAGCAGCAGAACGCTCTGCGCGACCATCACGATCAGCGGCCAGAGGAAGCCGGTCCAGAACGAGCTTGCGAAAAAATCAGCCATCAGGTCACGCTCACTCCGCTGCCGTCAGCATTCGCCCGGCCGCCAGCCGGGAACATTCCGCCATCACCGCCGATGCCCGCGCGATCGGGTTGGTCAGATAGAAATCCTCGACCGAACTCCTGAACGGCGTCTTGTCGATCTTGCCGCCCTTCTTGCCCGCCAGTGTCTTGACGTCCTGGGCCTTGCCCGGCTCGATCTGGTCGATCCGCATCAGATGCGGCACCGCCTTCGACAGCGCCTGGCGCAGCGCCTGCAGGGAATCATAGGGCAGCTTCCTGCCCATAACGTCCGACAGCGCGCGCACGATCGCCCAGTCCTCGCGGGCCTCGCCGGGCGGGAACGACGCGCGGCTGGCGATCTGCACCCTGCCCTCGGTATTGACGAAGATGCCGGATTTTTCGGTGTAGGCAGCGCCCGGCAGGATGACGTCGGCGCGATGCGCGCCGCGGTCGCCATGGGTGCCGATATAGACCACGAACGTGCCATCCGGCACCTTCACCTCATCGGCGCCCAGCAGGAACAGCACGTCGAGCGTGCCGAAGGTCGTCATCTGCGCCAGGTTGAGCCCGCCAGCGCCGGCCGCAAAGCCGATATCGAGCGCGCCGGCGCGCGAGGCGGTGTCGTGCAGCACGGCAAATCCGTTCCATCCATCCTTTAGCGCGCCAGCGTCGGCCGCGACTTTCGCCGCAAGCGCCAGCACCGCCGCGCCGTCATGCCGGTCCAGCGCACCGGAGCCGACCAGAACGATCGGGTTCCTGGCGCCCTTCAGCACCTCGGCAAAGGAATGTTTGCCGGTGGCGAGTTCGCCAAGCGTGTCCGCGCCCGCGCCGAGATAGTCGTAATCGTAGGTGAGGTCGGCCCTGGCGCCGATCAGGCCGACCTTGAGCTGGCCGGTGCGCCAACGCTTGCGGATGCGCGCGTTGAGGACCGCGGCTTCGCGGCGCGGATTGGAGCCGATGATCAGCAACGCGTCCGTCTGGTCGATGCCGGCAATGGTCGGATTGAAAATCCAGGATGCCCGGCCGGCGCCGGCGCTGAAGGCATCGCCGCCCTGCACCGCCAGATTGGCGGAGCCGCATTTCGCCAGCAGTTCCTTCAGCGCGAACATCTCCTCGACCGCGGCGAGATCGCCGGCGATCGCGCCGATCCGCTTGCCGTCGATCCGGGCGGTCTTGGCCGCGATCGCGGCAAACGCCTCCTGCCAGGAGGCAGCGCGGAGCTGGCCGTTTTCGCGCACATACGGCCGGTCGAGCCGCTGCGTGCGCAAGCCGTCCACGATGTGGCGGGTCTTGTCGGAAATCCATTCCTCGTTCACGGCCTCGTTGATGCGCGGCAGGATCCGCATCACCTCGCGGCCGCGGGTGTCGACGCGGATCGCCGAGCCCACGCCATCCATGACGTCGACCGACTGGGTCTTGCCGAGTTCCCACGGACGCGCGGCGAACGCGTAGGGCTTCGAGGTCAGCGCGCCGACCGGGCAGATATCGACGAGATTGCCCTGCAGCTCCGAGGTCAACGCCTGCTCAAGATAGGTCGTAATCTCCATGTCCTCGCCGCGGCCCGTTGCGCCCATTTCCGGGGCGCCGGCGACTTCGGCGGAGAAACGGACGCAGCGCGTGCACTGGATGCAGCGGTTCATCGAGGTCTTGACCAGCGCACCGAGATATTTGTCCTCGACCGCGCGCTTGTTCTCGGCGAAGCGCGAGGTGTCGACGCCGTAGCCCATGGCCTGGTCCTGCAGATCGCACTCGCCGCCCTGGTCGCAGATCGGGCAATCCAGCGGGTGGTTGATCAGCAGGAATTCCATCACGCCTTCGCGCGCCTTCTTCACCATCGGCGAACGCGTCGAGATTTCCGGCGGCTCGCCCTTGGGACCCGGCCGACAGTCGCGCACGCCCCAGGCGCAACTCGCGACCGGCTTCGGGCCGCCCTTCACCTCGACGAGGCACATCCGGCAATTGCCGGCGATCGACAGCCGCTCGTGGTAGCAGAAGCGCGGAATTTCGGCGCCCGCAGCCTCGCACGCCTGCAGCAGCGTGAACTCCGCGGGCACATCGATCTCTTTGCCGTCGATGATGAGTTTGGTCATTGCTGTCTCAAGTCTTTCCCAGCTTGCAGTCCGGCGGTGTAACGCTGGCGGTCTTCAGCGAGGCCTTCACCCATTGCTGGGTCTCGGCGCCATAGGTCGCGAGATAGGCCGGTTGCGCTGCGTTCTTCTCGCACAGGAACGGCAGATGCGGCTTCAGATCGTAGTCGCAGGAGGCCTGCCATTCGCGCTTGTCGGCGAAGGCCGCGATCGTCTCCTCGCAGGCGTAGAGGAAATACGACACGAAGCTTTCGTACTGCACCCGCTCGTCGCGGTTGCCGGCCTTGATCGCCTCGTAGTCGGGCTGCGAGAATCTCGGGTTCTGGAACGCCAGATCGGTATAGCCCAGAAACGCCTGCCGCGCGCTCGAGGCGCGGTTGTTGGTGCGGATCTCGTTGATCTGGAACAGGATCGCAACAAAGCCGAGCAGCGCCACGGCCGCCTGCGCCATCTGCGCCAGCGTCCCGTATCTCTGCCACCAGGAGGTCGGTTGCGACATCGTCATCCCTACTCCGCCGCGACCATGTTCACGGGATCGAGAATGCCTGCGTCATCGATGTCCGCCTTGTGCGTGTACTGTGCGATCCGCTCCTCGATCTCGTGACGGAAATGCGCGATCAGGCCCTGGATCGGCCACGCGGCGGCATCGCCGAGCGCGCAGATGGTGTGGCCCTCGACCTGCTTCGTCACTTCCAGCAGCATGTCGATCTCGCGCTTGTGGGCGCGGCCCTCGGCCATGCGGCTGAGCACGCGCCACATCCAGCCCGTGCCCTCGCGGCACGGCGTGCACTGGCCGCAGCTCTCGTGCTTGTAGAAATAGGAGATGCGCGCGATCGCCCGGATCAGGTCGGTCGACTTGTCCATCACAATCACGGCGGCGGTGCCGAGACCGGAGCGCAGCTTGCCGAGGCTGTCGAAATCCATCGGCGTGTCGATGATCTGCTCGGCCGGCACCATGCGCACCGACGAGCCGCCGGGGATGACGGCTTTCAGATTGTCCCATCCGCCGCGAATGCCGCCGCAGTGCCGCTCGATCAGTTCGCGGAACGGAATCCCCATCGCCTCTTCGACGTTGCAGGGCCGCTCGACATGACCGGAAATGCAGAACAGCTTGGTGCCGACATTGTTGGGCCGGCCGATCGCGGCGAACCATGCCGCCCCGCGCCGCAGGATGTCGGGCGCAACCGCAATGGATTCGACGTTGTT
>DATCXE010000225.1:0-3867 GCA_036565985.1 Bradyrhizobium sp. | reverse complement strand
AGCGCGTCGCGTCCCCGATACGAAACTGACCGATTATCTTGCGCTGGCGCCGCTGATCTGGGCGGGCACGGACAAGCTGGTCGGCAGCGCGATTCCCTGCCGCGGCGCGCTCTATCGGCGTCTGGTGCAGCCGCTGCTGCTGGCGGCGCTCAACGTCGATCCGCCCGAGGGCTCGGCGGGCCTCGCAGGTGCGATCGTGCGGGAAACGTTGCTGGCGGGCGGGCAGGCCTGCCGGCCGCTGATCGCACGCGACGGCCTCAGCGCGGTTCTGGTCGAGCCTGCGATCAAGCTGCTGCAGGACAAGGGCGCCTCGATCCAGTTCGGGCATGAACTGCGCGAATTCGTGATGTCGGGCGGCAAGGTCAGCGAACTGAAATTCGTTGGCGACACGATCACGCTCGGTCCCGACGACAGCGTGGTGCTTGCGGTGCCGCCGCGTCCGGCCGCCGCGCTGCTGCCGGGCCTCAAGACGCCGTCGAAATTCCGCGCCATCGTCAACGCGCATTTCCGCTTCGATCCGCCGAGGGATGCGCCGGCGCTGCTCGGCGTCGTCGGCGGCCTCGTGGAGTGGCTGTTCGCGTTTCCGCAGCGGCTGTCGGTGACCATCAGCAATGGCGACCGCCTCGTCGATATGCCGCGCGAAGAACTCGCGCTGGCGATCTGGCGGGACGTCTGCAAGGCCGCCGGCCTGCCGGGCGACTTGCCGTTGCCGCCATGGCAGATCGTGCGCGAGCGCCGCGCCACCTTCGAGGCCACGCCGGAGCAGAATGCGCTGCGGTCCGGCCCCGTGACATCGTGCAAGAACCTGTTTCTCTCCGGCGACTGGACTGATACGGGACTGCCGGCAACCATCGAGGGGGCGGTGCGGTCGGGTGACCGCGCCGCCGATCTGGTCCTGGCGCGGCCTTAAGGCCTGAGGCGCGAGGACTCGTTGCGTGACCGGTCTCACGGAGCCCGTCGCGAAATTAGGGATGTGTAGCAAAATGCTTTCCATCGACCACACAAAGCCAGTCGATTACGTCGCGGCAGTCGATCCCGTCGCGCTGGAGAAGAGTATCTCCTCCGCGACCGAAGCGCTGTTCGGTTACCGGCAATCGGACGGACACTGGGTGTTCGAACTCGAAGCCGACAGCACGATACCGTCTGAATATATCCTGCTGCGCCATTACCTTGCCGAGCCCGTCGACAGCGTGCTCGAAGCCAAGATCGCGACCTATCTGCGCCGCACGCAGGGCAACCACGGCGGCTGGCCACTGGTGCACGACGGCCCGTTCGACATGAGCGCCAGCGTCAAATCCTATTTTGCGCTGAAGATGGTCGGCGATTCCGTGGATGCGCCGCACATGGTGCGGGCGCGCGAGGCGATCCGCAGCCGCGGCGGCGCTGCCCGCGTCAACGTCTTCACCCGCTTCCTGCTGGCGTTCTACGGCGTGCTGACCTGGCGCGCGGTGCCGGTGCTGCCGATCGAGATCATGCTGCTGCCGATGTGGTCGCCGTTCCACATCAACAAGATTTCCTACTGGGCGCGCACCACGATCGTGCCGCTGATGGTGCTCGCCGCGCTGAAGCCGCTGGCGAAGAATCCCAAAGGCGTCGGCATCGACGAACTGTTCCTGGAAGATCCCAAATCGGTCGGGATGAATGCCAAGGCGCCGCATCAGAACTGGGCCTGGTACGCGCTCTTCAGCACGCTGGACAAGATCCTGCGCGTCGTCGAACCGCTGTTTCCGAAGAAACTGCGCCAGCGCGCGATCGATGCCGCGCTCGCCTTCACCGAGGAGCGGCTGAACGGCGAGGACGGCATGGGCGCGATCTTTCCGCCTATGGCCAACATCGTCATGATGTACGACGCGCTCGGCAAGGGGCCGGATTTTCCGCCGCGTGCGATCACCCGCAAGGGCATCGACAAGCTCCTGGTGATCGGCGAGCACGAGGCCTATTGCCAGCCCTGCGTCTCGCCGGTGTGGGACACCGCGCTGACCTGCCACGCGCTCGCGGAGGCCGGCGGCGAGGAGACGCTCAAGAAGATGAAGCAGGGCCTCGACTGGCTGAAGCCGAGACAGGTGCTCGATCTCAAGGGCGACTGGGCGGTGAAGGCTCCCGATGTCCGTCCGGGCGGTTGGGCATTCCAGTACAACAATGACCACTATCCCGATCTCGACGACACGGCGGTGGTGGTGATGGCGATGGACCGCGCGCGCCGGGCCTCCGGCAGCAAGGAATACGATACGGCGATCGCGCGCGGCCGGGAGTGGATCGAGGGCCTGCAGAGCCGCGACGGCGGCTGGGCCGCCTTCGACGTCAACAACCTCGAATATTACCTCAACAACATCCCGTTCTCCGACCACGGCGCGCTGCTCGATCCGCCGACCGAGGATGTTACCGCGCGCTGCATCTCGATGCTGGCGCAGCTTGGCGAGACCGCGGAGACCAGCAAGGCGGTGGCGGACGGCATCGCCTATCTGCGCCGCACGCAGCTTGCCGAGGGCTCGTGGTACGGCCGCTGGGGCCTCAATTACGTCTACGGAACCTGGTCGGTGCTGTGTGCGCTAAACGCCGCAGGGGTGAGCCACCAGGACCCGATGATTCGCAAGGCGGTGGACTGGCTGATCTCGATCCAGAACGAGGACGGCGGATGGGGCGAGGATGCGGTCAGTTACCGGCTCGATTACAGGGGATTCGAGGGCGCGCCGTCGACTTCCTCGCAAACGGCATGGGCCTTGCTTGGTCTGATGGCGGCCGGAGAGGTCGAAAACCCCGCGATTATACGGGGCGTGGAGTACCTAAAAGCCACACAGACCGAGAAAGGGCTCTGGGACGAGGCTCGCTACACGGCTACGGGCTTTCCGCGGGTATTTTATTTGCGGTATCATGGCTACGCGAAGTTCTTTCCGCTCTGGGCACTGGCGCGGTATCGAAATCTGAGAAGCACCAACAGCAGGGTGGTAGGGGTCGGGATGTGACTTTGGGGGCGGGGGCCGCCGCGATCGTGGAAAATTCGGTTGATCGCAATTCGAATGATCCACGGCCGGTTTTGATCGTGACGGGATTGGTGCAGGAGGCCCGCATTGCGGCCGGGCCGGGCATGATCGTCATCTGCAGTTCCAGCGATCCGCGGCAATTGCGCTCGCTGCTGGCAACGCTGGATTCCACGACTTTCAGGGGTGTGATTTCGTTCGGCGTCGCCGGCGGGCTCGATCCGTCGCTCAGATCGGGCGACGTGGTGGTGGCCACCGAGGTTCTGGCTGGCGATACCCGCTTTCTGGCTGGCCTGGCGCTGAATGAGGAAATGATCGCCCGCGCCACGCTGCGCCGCCGGCGCGTGGTCCGCGGCGGCCTTGCCGGAGTCGAACAGGTGATCGCGGCAACCGCCTGCAAAGCCGCACTGCATTCGGAAACCGGCGCGGCCGCCGTCGACATGGAGAGCCATATCGCCGCCGCCTACGCCGCCGAGGAGGGGCTTCCGTTCGCCGCCCTGCGGGTGATCTCCGATCCCGCCAGCCGGGCGCTTCCGGCGCTGGCCATGAGCGCCATCAAGCCGAACGGCGATATCGACCTCCGCAAGGTGCTGCGCGGGGTTGCGCGCAATCCCGCCACGCTGCGCGCCCTGGTCTCGACCGGACTTGATTTCAATCGCGCGCTGCGTTCCCTGCGCGGCTGCCGCGGTTTCCTGCATGGCAGCGAAGGCGCATTCGCTATGGCGGAGATCTGATCCGCGCAAGCGGGATCCGGCTTTCGGGATTTTCAAAGGGCGTCAAACAAAAAGAAAGGGCCCCGGTTCGCCTGAACCGGGGCCCAAATCTTTTGCTCCGTTCCGCTCAGGCGGCGGTGGAGGCATTCTGTTTCGCTTGCTGCTTCGCAGCCGCG
>DATCXE010000220.1:0-10788 GCA_036565985.1 Bradyrhizobium sp. | reverse complement strand
CCGATCAGCCGTTCGATCGCAGCGAGCGATTTGTTGTCGAGCGAGGTGACGATCGAAATCGCGGTGCCGGCGCGCCCGGCGCGTCCGGTACGGCCGATGCGATGCACGTAGTCGTCGGCATGATGGGGCACGTCGAAATTGAAGACGTGGCTGACCGCGGGAATGTCGAGGCCGCGGGCGGCGACATCGGAGGCGACCAGCAACGGAATCTCGCCCTTGCGGAATTGATCCAGCGCCGCGGTCCGTGCCGACTGGTCCATATCACCGTGCAGCGCGCCGACGCTGAAGCCGTGCTTCTGCAGCGATTTGTAGACGACGGCGACTTCGCGCTTGCGGTTGCAGAAGATGATCGCGTTGTTGAGGTCCTTGGCGTCGCGCAGGAGGCGGCGGAGGATTTCGCGCTTCTCATGCGGCTCGCGGCCGCAGCCGACCTGGAATTGCGACACGCCTGTCGCCGTCGTGGCGGGCCTGGAGACTTCGATGCGCTCGGGATTGTGCAGGAAGGTTTCGCTGATGCGGCTGATTTCCGGCGGCATCGTCGCGGTGAAGAACAGCGTCTGGCGCGTGAACGGCACCAGCTTGCAGATGCGTTCGATGTCGGGAATGAAGCCCATGTCCAGCATGCGGTCGGCTTCGTCGATGACCAGCAGTTCAACGCCGGTGAGCAGGAGGCCGCCGCGCTCGGTGTGGTCGAGCAGGCGGCCGGGAGTTGCGATCAGCACGTCGACGCCGCGCGTGAGCTTGGAGTCCTGGTCGCCGAACGAGACGCCGCCGATCAGGAGTGCGACGTTGAGTTTCTGGCCGGCGCCGTATTTGTCGAAGTTCTCTTTGACCTGGGCTGCGAGTTCGCGGGTCGGTTCGAGGATCAGGGTGCGGGGCATTCGTGCCCGGGCGCGTCCCTTTTCCAGCATGGTCAGCATCGGCAGGACGAAGGCAGCGGTCTTGCCGGTGCCGGTCTGGGCGATGCCGAGAACGTCGCGGCGGGCCAGAACGGGGGGGATCGCCTGTTCCTGGATGGGGGTAGGGGTCGTGTAACCGGAGGCCGCAACCGCGGCGAGGACCTTATCGGAAAGGCCGAGATGGGAAAAAGACATTGAGCCTCTAGTCGACACCGCCGTTCGGAATCGAAGGTAAAAAGGCTGTCGCGTTTTGCCCCGAAACGGCGCGCTCTAGGAAGCTGGGGGCTCTGACTTACGCAGACGAGCGGCAAACCAGGGAATCGCGCTTCGATCCAAGGCCGCGTTGAGCCGGAACATAGGGCTGAATTGGCCAAAGTCAATGGAGCCGGTGCGCGAAGGTCCGAAAAAGCTTAATGTTTTTGCACAAAATGCCCCGGAACTCCCGGGAATCGCGAGGTCTGGCGGACGCCACCCCTCCGCCGAAATAGCCGCTGCCGACCTTGCGATCGACTCATTTCACCTCGGCCCAATCTAACGTTGCAGATGGTAGTCCGTGCGCCCCTCGTGTGGCCCGGAAACTGCCCGGCGAGTTGCCGTGGGCCGCCTGGAACGCGCGATAGAATGTCGCGACGCTGTTAAATCCGCAGGCCAGGGCGATCTCCGAAATCGACCGCTCGCGGGGCTGCGTCAAGAGACGGCGGCTCTCGGCGAGGCGCTCCGCAGTCACGGTCTGGGCAAAGCTGATGCCGGTGGCCTCGAACAGGATGTGCAGGTGACGAACGGAAATCCCGAGCAGATCCGCCACGAGCCGCGGGGAAAGCGTTGACCGCGAGATGTTGCGCTCGATCAACCGCCGCGCCAGCGACAGGCGACCGACGCGAAGGGCGTGCTGCGCCGCCCGGCTGCCCGGCCGGATGAGACCGCGCTCGATCAAGGCCAGTTGAGCCAGGGCCTGCACCAGCGATCGTGCACGCGCGGGCTCGCGCGCGTCGTCGGTTTCCTTCAGGTCGCGGAAGCATGAGGCCAGAAGCGGCACCAGCGCGCCGTTCTCGCAAAGCGGTTTCGGCACGAGATCGCCGAGGCCTGCCTTCACGAGATCTGCTTGCGAGGGCCGCAGATCGGCCGCCGGGACTTTAAGGATGCGCAGATGAAAGCCGTCGGCGGCCAGCGCTGCGGTCTCATAAGGCAGGTTCGAATAACTCGTCGCAAACATTCCGTGATGAATGCAAAATCCCGGATTGCCGCTGAAGCGGCTGCTGGAGCCGAGCTGCTGATAAATGCAGAGGCTGTTGTCGTGTGCATCTGCGATGTGGTCGGCGCGGTGCTCGTTCGCGCGGGGCGGCGTGCGCAGCTCGATCAGGCTGGCCGTGCCGATTCGGCGCAGCACGACGGCGTCCTGGATTTCGGGAGAGGGAGACATGGTAAGAACAAAATCCGACAGGATCATCATCGACTCGGCGCGAATTGTACGGTGGGCCGACACAACCTGAACTGACCATTTTTGGGTGCTGGCCGCGGCATCCCGCCTTTCGGAACGGGGTTGAACCAATGGCGCCGATATGCCGACTACGGCATAGGATGGCTCGCACGGGCCGTGGATGAGTCGTGCAGGCAGGGATTTCGATGACCGGTTGGCTTTCCAGATTGTTGGCGGCGACCTTGGCCGCGGCCAGCTTTGCCGTGACGCTTGCGGCCCTTGTGTCGCCCGCGCACGCCGAAAAGCGCGTCGCGCTGGTGGTCGGCAATAACGACTACAGGAACGTGCCCAAGCTGCAGAAGGCGGTCAACGACGCCCGCACCATGGGCGACACGCTCAAGCAACTCGGCTTCACGGTGATGGTGGCGGAAAACCAGAACCGGCAGGCGTTCAGCCAGACGCTCCTGGCCTTCGACAAGGCAGTCGATGCCGGCGATACCGCGTTCTTCTTCTATGCCGGCCACGGCTTTGAAATTGCCGGACAGAATTTTCTGCTGCCGACCGACGTGCCCGCGGCGACCGAAGGCCAGGAAGAGCTGGTGCGCGACGCCTCGATCCTTGCCGACCGCATCATCGAGCGGCTGCAGAACAGGAAGGTGCGCACCGCGATCCTGGTGTTCGACGCCTGCCGCAACAATCCGTTCGAGCGCGCCGGCACCCGTGCGGTTGCCGGCGGCGGCGGTCTTGCGCCGATGACGCAATTGCCGGAAGGCGTGTTCTCTGTATTCTCCGCAGGTCCGCGGCAGACCGCGCTCGACCGGCTCTCCAACGACGACGCCAATCCCAATTCGGTCTTCACGCGAACCTTCGCGAAAGAGCTGACGCAGCCCGGCGTCAACCTCGTCCAGGTCGCGCAGCGCACGCGGCGCCTGGTCAGCGAACTGGCGGAGACGGTCCGCCACAAGCAGATCCCGGTTTATTTCGACCAGATGGTCGACGACGTGTTCCTCAACGGCGTGGCGAAAGCTCAGCCCGAAGCGGCGGCGAAAGCAACCGAGGCGCCGCAGAAGGTCGCGGCCTTGCCGCCGGTGCAGCAACTCAAGCCGCAGAACGATTCCGTCAACGCGCCGATCGCGATGTTCTCGCGCCACAACGGCGGCTGGACCGTGGTGTTCTCGATTGCCGACCCGGCGCTCGGTATTTCCTGGCGGATGGGAGAGGCCGGCGACTTCCGCGAGACCGGTTTCATCGACACGCTCGACCCGCGCACCCGCAAGCGAATGCCCAATCCCTCGATCGAACTCCCGGCCGATGCGCCGGCCGCCACCATCCAGGTGCGTTACGTCGACACCAATGGCGACATTCAGGGCCCGTTCCCGATCAGGTTCGATCCGGAAGCCGCCCTGATCCGCGACCAGCGCAAGATCCTCGACATGACCGCAACGAGCTGGCTGTCGTTTCGCGAGTACAACGGGCTCCTGGTGTATTACACGCATCTGATGTCGTATCGCTGCGCGATCCGCGAAGTGCGCGTCGGCATCGACTCGGCGGTGCCGGACAAGGTTCTGAAAATGCCGCCCTGCGACCCGCGCGACCCCAGCGTCATTCCGCACGAAGCGACGCCGTATCTGAAGCTCGCGCCGCAGACCAGGTCGGTCTCGGTCGAACTGACGTACCGCGATGGCAGCGTGTCGGAGATCAAGAGTTTTCGGCGGTAGTTTTTGTAGGATGGATGGAGCGAAGCGATACCCATCAATGCCGGTGCGCGTGGCGATGGGTACCGCTTCGCTCCACCCATCCTACGATTGCCACTGTCATGCCCCGCGCATGCGGGGTATCCAGTACGCCGCGGCTTATCGGTTCTATCATTGACGTCTCTGGAATACTGGATCGTCCGCCTTCGCGGACGATGACAGATGAATGTGTGTCGGCGTTCTCGCGATGCGTTGCGCCCGAGGCTTGCAGGAACCTTGTCCCTCGAAGACGGAGGGAGCAGGGAATGCCGGGTGCACGCTGCACCCGCGGTCTCGTGTGCAAAAGCACATGGAAAAACGCACACGAGCATACAGGTACAGTCGGAACACTCCGGCCTTCCCTGCGCAATGGCTTGACGGCTTGCGGCTCGGGGCAATTTTCCAGCGCACCCCAAGCGGAGATGGCCGTGTCCTGGCAGAGTGCATTCTCGCCGCGCTTAGCGACAGCGACTGCGCCGCGCGCTCGTCACCGCGTGCTGCCGGTCGCAAGATCCTGCGAGCCGACCGGGATCATCAGGTGCTCGTTGGGTTTGCCAGGAAACATGACAAAGGGCTGCGTCGGGTCTTTGACGTCCAAATCGCGCGGGTAGGTGCTGAGCATCTCGCGTGCTCCGCTGCCGACGATCATCACATGTGGTCCGGTCTGGACCCAATGCTTGTGCGTGTGTCGTTCAGCGGAATCGTGATTGCTCGTGCCCGTGTCACCGGCCAGCATGAAAATGAAGCCGATCGTATTGGGCGGGGCCTGGTTGGCCTGCAGAGCTTTGCGCCATTCCATGGCGTTCTGGTCATCGCATTCGGGCGTTCCGTCCTTGCCGATAAAGCACGTGAAGCCGTTCGTTCCAGCCTGGACGGTCTTGGAAGACCCATCCGGTTGCGGCATGGTGATCGTCGCATTGTTCACGACCGATGCGGGAGCGCCGGTCTTCACCTTGGCGATGTACGCTGGTTCTGTCTTCGGGATTTCCTCGTTTGGAAAAGCCGATGCTGACGTGATCAGGGCTGCAGAAGTTGCGCAGAACCCAACCGACGCGAGAACATAGAGGCTGTTCATGACTACCTCCTGTGGTGGGAACCGGCATCAATTCTACACCAAAAACAAGTGGGTGCATCCTTGCAAAAGGTGCCTCGGCCCGGAGAAGGATGGAACGCCATCATCCGCCGAATTATGCCGCAAGTTCAATTGAGGCTGCGCCTCGCAAAGTGCTTAGTCGCTTCGCAATTGCGAACGAAGCGGGCCTAGGATTTCGGCCCGCCCATCAAGCGTTATCTTCTCGAAATCATTGATCAGAATTTCGACGATCAAAAATTTCGGCGATGGGCGTTCCTGCGAGGATCCAAAAAGCAATCCGAGCGGATGATTTTTTATGCTACCCGGGGCTGAACGCGAAGTCGGTGATCAGGACAGACGATGAAAACTCGTTGTTGCATCGTCGGCGGCGGGCCCGCCGGAATGATGCTCGGCTATCTGCTCGGACGCGCCGGCATCGATGTCGTGGTGCTGGAGAAGCACGCGGATTTCTTTCGCGATTTTCGTGGCGATACCGTGCATCCCTCGACCCTGCAGGTAATGGACGAGCTTGGACTGATCGACGGCTTTCTCAAGCTGCCACATCAGCGCCTGCAGAAGATGGAGGGGATGTTCGGCGGAGAGTCCGTGCGGATCGCCGATCTGAGCCGGCTCGATGTGAAATATCCGTTCATCTCCTTCATGCCGCAATGGGACTTCCTCAATTTCCTGCGCGAGAGCGGCAAGCAGTTCGCTTCGCTCAGGGTCATGATGTCGACCGAGGCGATCGATCTGGTTCATAACGGCGATCGCATCTCGGGTGTCAGAGCGAGGACGCCGGAGGGCGTCATCGACATCGAAGCCGATCTCACGATTGCCTGCGACGGTCGCCATTCGCTGGTGCGTGAACGTGCCGGTCTCGAGGTCGAGGAAATCGGCGCGCCGATGGATGTGCTGTGGTTTCGCGCGGGCAAGCGGGAGACCGAAAGCGAGAGCCTGTTTGCGCGCATCGACCCCGGCAGGATGATGGTGACGTTCGATCGCGGCGACTACTGGCAATGCGCCTATGTCATCGCCAAGGGGCAGTACGACGCCGTGAAGGCGAGGGGACTGACGGCGCTGCTCGACGACATCGCACGGATGGCGCCGATCCTCAAACCGGGGCTCGCCGACGTGAAGGGCTGGGATGACGTCAAGCTGCTGACGGTCGCAATCAACCGGCTGAAGCGCTGGACGCGGCCGGGGCTCTTGTGCATCGGCGACGCCGCGCATGCGATGTCGCCGATCGGCGGCGTCGGCGTCAACCTCGCGGTACAGGACGCGGTCGCTACCGCCAACCTGCTGGCGTCGAAACTGGCGAATGGATGCCCACCGGAAGACGAACTCGACGCCGTCCGCCGCCGCCGCGAATTTCCGGTGCGGATGACGCAGCGGATGCAGGTCATCGCCCAGAACAACATCGTCAGCGCGGCGCTGAAGCCCGGCAATCAGCCGCTGAAGGTCCCGCTTGTCATGCGGTTGATCACGGCGGTGCCCTGGCTGCAGGGCGTCACCGCGCGATTTGTGGGCGTCGGCGTGCGGCCGGAGCACGTGCGGTCAAAAGACAACGGCGGGTGATGAGCCGGTGTTGAGCGGCGCGCAACCCTGGAGTGGTAAATAATGTGATGATCTCAACCAAAGATGTCATTGCGCGCAACTGTAGCAACCGGGTGACAGCCAAAAGGCCGAAATCCGGGTATTTTCAGACACGATTTCGATTTTGTTGCCTGGATTTTGCTCTCAAGGGGAATGCAATGAAGAAACTGGTACTTGCCGCTTCGATCCTTGCCGCCAGCACGGCGAGCGCTTTTGCGGCCGATCTCGCCGCTCGCCCCTACACCAAGGCGCCACCGATTGTGGCAGCCATGTACGACTGGAGCGGGTTCTACATCGGTATCAACGGTGGTGGCGCCTGGAGCCACAAGTGCTGGGACAACTCCAATGTGGGCGGCGTCATTGTCGCTCCCGTCATCGCGGAAGGCTGCCACGACGCATCGGGCGGCACGGTCGGTGGTCAGATCGGTTACCGCTGGCAGGCCGCGTCCTGGGTGTTCGGCCTGGAAGCGCAAGGCAACTGGGCTGACCTGAGCGGATCCAATGTCAGCCTGCCGTCCGTCGGCTTGCTCACCAACCGCACCAGGATCGACGCGATCGGCCTGTTCACCGGTCAGGTCGGCTACGCCTGGAACAACGTGCTGTTCTACGTCAAGGGCGGCGCGATGGCTGTGAACGACAGGTACGACGGTCTCCTCACAGGCACCAATCTGGTGCTCGACAGCGCCAGCGAGACCCGCTGGGGTGGTGCGGTCGGTGTCGGCCTCGACTTCGGCATCACGCCGAACCTCGTGCTCGGTGTCGATTACATGCACGGCTTCATGGGCAGCCGCGACGTCACGTTCACCGCTCTGGGCACCGTTCTCACGCGCGTCGACCGTGTCAGCCAGGACATCGACATGGTCACCGCACGCCTCAGCTACAAGTTCGGAGGCGTCGGCGGTCCGGTTGTCGCCAGGTACTGATCGAGCACTGATCGAGCAGGAAGATCTTGAGGTAAGAGCCCCGGCGCAAGCCGGGGCTTTTGCTTTTGTGCAGCCTGGTCGAGGGAAGGGCCCCGACGCCGTGGCCTATGCCATGACGGAGTATCCGCCATCGACGGGAATCGCCGTGCCCGTCACGAAATCGGACGCAGCAGAGGCGAGGAACACCGCGATCCCGGAGAAATCGTCGATCGCGCCCCAGCGCGCGGCGGGCGTACGCGCCAGCACCCGGTCGTGCAGGCCCTCGACCTCCTTGCGCGCGTTTTTAGTGAGGTCGGTGTCGATCCAGCCCGGCAGCACCGCGTTGACCTGGATGTTGTCGGCAGCCCAAGCCACCGCGCAGGCGCGCGTGAACTGGACGATGCCGCCCTTGCTCGCAGCATAGGCCGACGCAAAGCTGGCGCCGAAAATCGACATCATCGATCCGATATTGACGACCTTGCCGCCACCGGCGGCCTTCATGGCCGGATAGACCGCCTGCGAACAGAGGAAGGCGCTGGTGAGGTTGGTCGCAATCACGCTGTTCCACTCGGCGATATCCAGCACGTGCGGCGGCTTGCGGATGCTGATGCCGGCGTTGTTGACGAGGATATCGATTCGGCCGAGATCGCGGGCGATGCGCTCGGCCATGGCGGCGACCGCGGCCTTGTCGGTGACGTCGGCCGCCACGGAAATGGCCCTGGCGCCGGCGCGCTCCAGCTCCGCCACGGCGGCCGCCGATTTCGATTCGTTGCGGCCGACGATCGCGACCGCGGCACCGGCTTCCGCCAATCCCCTGGCCATGCCGAGCCCGATGCCACCATTGCCGCCGGTGACGATGGCGACCTTGCCGCCGAGATCGAAGAGTCCTGATTTCATGGGTGTTGTCTCTCTTTCCTCGTCATGCCCGACCTGCCGGGCATTCACGTCGTTCTTTCCCGAGAATTCAAGCAGGAAGACGTGGGACAAGCCAGGCGGTGACGCGTCATCAACGATTGCCCTGCCAGATCAGAATCAGCCCGATGGCGCCGAGCATCGCACCGTAGCCCGCCCATTGCAGCTGGTTGATCATGACGCTCGAATGCGGCCAGCGGATCGCGCCGGTCCCCTGGCCGATCCAAAGCAGGCCCATCGCAAGCGCCAAAAAGCCGATGATCGAAAGCGATCTGGCCATGGATTCCCTCCGTTGCCGCTTTCGGCTCTTGAACGCCGCGCGGCTTGACGGACTGCCTTCCATCGGCGGCCGTCCGCAACTGCGGATCGAATACAATGCCGGTCAGCTCCGCAAGGCCGGAAGTCATCACAGGGTTAATCCGGGCGGCCGCCATGGGGCGGAACGGGTGATAATGCTCGTGAGAGCCGGTAGATGCCCCGCCACGCGCAGCTGACTCCAGGCACAAAAAAGCCCCGGACGATGCCAGGGCTTTTGAGCAGCTGAATTAGCAGAGATCAGTACTTCGCGGCGATCGGAGCGCCACCCCAGTTGAAGCGGTAGACCAGCGAGGTGCTGATGGTCTGCACGAAAGGCTTGAAGGTGATGTCGCGGCCGAACAGTACGTTGGTGCCATCGACCTTTTCGTTCAGGCGCTTGCTGTCGAGATAAGACGCGCGATATTCGGTCTTCATGAACCAGCCGGGGGCGTTGATCCCGAAGAAGTTCAGGTTGTTCTCGACGCCGCCGCCGACGAACCAGCCCTGGGTGTTGAAGCTGTCGGTGTGCAGGCCCGACGGGGTGCCGGTGTTGGAGCCCAGCAGGGTGCTGCCCGACCAGAAGGTCCCGGTGTAACCGCCGTTGACGTAGGAAAGAACGTTCGGAGTGATGAGATAACCGACGCGCGCACCGGCTGCCCAAGCCGTTTCCATCTTCACGGAGCCGACGATGCCGCTGGACGCGCCGCCAGCGAATACGCCCGCATCACCGATATTGCCCTTCAGGCTGCCGAAGGTGCCGTCGCCGAAGATACCGAACACCCAGGATGGGCCGGCCTGCCAGTCATAACCGGCGCCCACGGTGCCGAACCATCCGTCGCCACCCGTACGGGTGTTGGTGCAGACGATGCAGGCGCCCGTCACGGTGTCATCGACGCCGCCGTTCGCATCCCAGGTTCCGCCGCCGCCGCCGCCGAAAATGTAGAAGCCAGTCCAGTTTGGAGCCATCACCACCGGTGCCGGAGCCTTGGCATAGGGCCGGGCCCCGAGATCGGCAGCCGACGCCGATCCGGTAAATGCCGCCAGCGCGGTCAGAGCGATCACCAACTTCTTCATGTCCCAATTCCCTTAGTTCAAAGCGTCTAGCTGATCGCTCTAACCGAATGCGCGAGCACCGATTCCCAAAACCCAGTGTCAGGACTATACGCGGTTCGGCCAAAAATGCTG
This sequence comes from Bradyrhizobium sp., assembly GCA_036565985.1. GTDB lineage: Bacteria > Pseudomonadota > Alphaproteobacteria > Rhizobiales > Xanthobacteraceae > Bradyrhizobium. The sequence goes on along the minus strand of DATCXE010000220.1, from coordinate 778 downwards.
TTGCGGGAGGAGCACACCCGTCCGAAAACGAAAGTCCGGGAAAGGTCTGAAAAATGGGCAGAATCCGGCTTTGTCGGGACTGAAGCGCCGAAAATAGCCGGAAAGCCGCCCAAATCCGCGGAAACAGCGGAATCAGACGTCCAGGAGGTCGTCGCTGGCGAATTCCGCCTTATCGGAGATGAAGGCGAACCGGGCCTCGGCCTTGGTTCCCATCAGGCGCTCGACCGAATCGGCGGTGCCCTCGCGGTCGTCGGCCAGCAGCACCACGCGCAGCAGGGTGCGCTTGGCCGGGTCCATCGTGGTCTCCTTGAGCTGGGCCGGCATCATTTCGCCCAGGCCTTTGAAGCGGCCGACATCGACCTTGGCGTTGGCGTTAAATTCGCTCTTCAAGAGCGCTTCCTTGTGGGTGTCGTCGCGAGCATAAATCGTCTTGGCGCCATGGGTGAGGCGATAGAGCGGCGGCACGGCCAGGTAGAGATGACCCTCGTCGATCAGCCGTGGCGTCTGGCGGTAGAAGAACGTGATCAGCAGCGAGGCGATGTGGGCGCCGTCGACGTCGGCGTCGGTCATGATGATGATGCGCGAATAGCGCAGATCTTCCTCGCGATAATGCGCCAGCGTCCCGCAGCCGATGGCCTGCATCAGGTCGGCGAGTTGCGCGTTGGCGGTCAGCTTGTCGCGGCCGGCGGACGCGACGTTGAGAATCTTGCCGCGCAAGGGGAGCACGGCCTGGGTCTTGCGGTCGCGCGCCTGCTTGGCGCTGCCGCCGGCGCTGTCC
>DATCXE010000211.1:0-2482 GCA_036565985.1 Bradyrhizobium sp. | reverse complement strand
GAAAACACTGGAGCCGTTCACCTGGCGAATGGCTTGTCCTGGTTGAGGAGCGGGACGCTGTCCGATGTGCCGCCGCGTTGCGCACCGGGCGTCAAAGCGCAGCTTTACCAACCAAGCAAATGGCCTTGCGGGGATAATGTTCGCACATGGGACGGCTTGCGAGCACAGTCCACGGATCTTCCACGAGTCGAAGTGTGCATTTCACGCTTCGTTCCGTGCCGACTTGCCGATCAGGAGTTTTGGGAGATTGCCAAAAGCCCTTGTTGATTGGGCTTTTGATGGTGGGCGCACAAGGGATCGAACCTTGGACCTCTCCCGTGTGAAGGGAACGCTCTCCCGCTGAGCTATGCGTCCGGGAATCTGGGCGAACATCAAGCCCCGCCAGAGCCCGCGATTTACGAAGTACGGGCCCCCAGTGTCAAGCGATCAGTCGGGCCGTTACGTCGCGATTTCGCGCGCGAACGGAGCGGATCACACCCCCTGCTGGCGGGCGCGGGAGGCGTGCGACTGAAGGGCGCGGATGCGTTCGGCCAGCGTGCCGCCGCCTTCCGAGGCGCCGATTGGCGGGGTCCCGGTGACGTCGTTGGCGGGTTTTGTGGGCGCTTTCGGCGCGGCCGGTTCCGCGGCCAGCATGGCCTCGATCGTCGAATTCGGCCCTTCGAGCTGGATCGCGAGCTTGGCGACCTCGGCGGCGATGTCGTTGATGCGCTCGCGCAGCAGCGCGTTTTCCATCCGTTCGGTCTGCCAGGAGCTTTCAGCCTGCTGCTGGATCGTGTTGATCTCGCGCTGCAGTTTGGCGCGCTCGTCGCGGGCTGCGCGCAGCTGCTCCTCGACAGCGGCCTTCTCGCTGCGCAATTTCTCCATCGCCGCCGAATTGCCGCCGCCCGACAACGCCGCGACCTCGTTGCGCAAACCCATCATGATGCGCTCGGCGGACGCATTGGTCTGCTTCAGCTGATTGTTCTCGAATTCGCGTTCGGCCAAGAGCTTGCCTTGCTTGGCCAGTCGCGTTTCGAGATCGCTGACGCGGGTGCCCAGCATTTGCGCTTCCTTGACCTGCACGATCAATTGCCGGTCGAGATCGGTGACGCGCTGGCTCAGGTCCTGGACACGGCTGCGCGCTTCCGCCAGTTCGCGCGTCGCGTTCTCGGATTCGGCGCGCTCCTGCGCGAGCCGCGATTGCGTCGCCGAAAATTCCTTCTCGGCGTCGCCGACGCGGCCCTTGAGTTGCTCGATCTGCGTACGCACCGCGATCAGTTCGACCTGGCGGCTGTCCGCCATCATCGAGCGGTCGGACAATTCGTGATTGATCTTGCCGAGTTCGGCCTGCTTGTCGTTCAGCGCCGCTTCGGCGCCGCGCAGCAGCTCGGCCTTGGCCGCAAATTCCTCTTCGGTTGCGCGCAGCTGTTCCTTCATCGCCTTCTCGCGCGCTTCGAGCGAGAAGATCGTGGCGTTCTTCTCGCCGAGTTCGATCTTCATGCGGTTGATGGCATCGGTCTTCTTGCCGAGTTCGGCAAGCTGGCTGGTGGTCTTGTTCTTGAGCTGATCGACGCTCATTTCGAGGCGCCGCGCCGACATCGCGAATTCCGCGCGCAGCTGGTCCTTGTCGGCCTGGATTTCCGCCATCGAAAGCGGGGTCGCCGCTTCGAGCCGGCGGGTCGTCAGCCGGACCGCGCGGTTGTGCACCAGCGGCACGATCATCAGGCCAAACAGCATCGAGACCAGAAAACCGATCGCCAGATACATGATCGGTTCGATCATGGACGGTTACTCCATGCGAGACGGGAATTGTTCATCACAATGCCATGGCGGACCGGGACAGCGCCAGCCCGACAGCGCATTAAGCTGAACGCTGTCGGCGATATGCGCGCTTTTTTCTTCGAGCATGGTCTCCGCGCAACGCATCCGCGTTGGTCGCAAGAGAGGAGCCCTCAGAACGGGTTCCAGGTCGCGCGCGGGGTGTATTTGAGATAGCCGACGTTGGCGCCCAACCGCAGTCCGATGCCGGAGCGGATCGGCACCAGCACGATGTTGTTGGCGGTGAGTGCGGTCATGCCGAAGCCGCCGACGATATAGGCGGAGCCGTCGATGCCGACGAAGCGCTGATAGATCGCAGCCGTGGCGGGCAGGTTGTAAACCAGCGTCATGGTGCGCGCGCCGTCGCCGCCCCAGTCGAAGCCGACCGACGGTCCCTGCCAGTAGACCCGCAGGTCACCGGCGTTCTTGGTGTAGAGCGTGCCTTCGCCGTAGCGCAGGCCTGCGACGAAGGCGCCGCTGCCCTCTTCGCCGAGCACGTAACCGTTGGGAAGTCCCCATTGGCTGACCGCGCGCTCGATGATGGAGGCAAGGCCCCGCGACACGTTGCCGAAGAACTTGTGGCCCGCGGAGACCAGTTCATCCGGTCCGAACGTCTCCGGCCCCGCCTGGCGTTGCGGCGGCGGATAGGGCGCCGGCTGCTGCTGCGGATAGGGCGCCTGCTGCG
>DATCXE010000210.1:0-10037 GCA_036565985.1 Bradyrhizobium sp. | reverse complement strand
GGTCGGCTCGTCCAGCAGCAGCAATTGCGGATTGGGCAGCGTGCAGGCGCCGAGCGCCAGCCGCTGCTTCCAGCCGCCCGAAAGCTCGCCGGCGAGTTGTTCTTCGCGGCCGTTGAGACCGATCCGCTGGATCATGTCGCGTGCCGCGCCCCGCGCGTCGCGCATGCCGTAAAGCCGCGCGACGAATTCGAGGTTCTCCCGCACCGAAAGATCCTGGTACAGGCTGAAGCGCTGCGTCATGTAGCCGACCTGGCGCTTGATCTTGTCGGCGTCGCGGCGGATGTCGTAGCCGAGGCAGGTGCCCTCGCCGGCGTCAGGCGTCAGCAGGCCGCACAGCATGCGGATGGTGGTGGTCTTGCCGGAGCCGTTCGGGCCGAGGAAGCCGTAGATCGAACCGCGCTTCACCTGCATCGAGAGGTCATGCACGACCTCGCGGCCGCCGAACGATTTTGACAGGCCCTCGACATTGATCGCGATATCGGGCGCTGATGCAGGTGCGGCGTTCATCGCTTGTCCGCCACGGGAGTCCGGGGATTAAGGAATACGCTGATCGGTTGGCCGACGCGCAAACTGTCCGGCCGGCTCGGGCGCGCCTGGATCAGGTAGACCAGCTTGTTGCGCTCATCGAGGCTGTAGATGACAGGCGGGGTGTACTCGGCCGATGTCGCGATGAAATAGATCTTCGCCGTCAGATCGCCCGCGCAATTGTCGCAGGTCACCCTCACTTCGTCGCCGATCGAAAGCTTCGGCAACTCCGCCTCCGGCACGAAAAAGCGCAGCTTCATGTTGCCGGGCGGCATGATCGACAATACCGGCCGCTGCGCCTGTACCATCTCGCCTTCGCGGAAATAGATCTGCTGGATGGTGCCGGCGATCGGCGCAAACCCTTTGCGCCGCGCCAGCCGCGTCTGCGAGGTGTTGACGCGAGCTTCGGCCACGCGCAACGCAGAAAGCGCGGAATCATAGTTGGCCTGCGTGCCTGAGCCAGTCTTGCTCAGCGAGGCTGCGCGATCGTAGGACTGCTGTGCATTGGCGAGCGTGGCGTTGTTCTGGTAGAGCTCGGCCTGCTGCAGATCGTCATCGACGGAATAAAGCGGATCGCCAGGCTTGACCTCGTCACCCTCGCGCACGTTGAGCTTGATGACACGGCCGCTTTCGTCGGGACTGACGAAGATCATGTCGGCCTCGACCCAGCCCTGAAAGCCGGGATCCCTGCGTTCCTTGCAACCGGTGAGCACTGCGGCCAGCGCCAAGGCGGCCAGGACCGCGATTGTCCGCGACGACGTCATGTCGTCCTCCGTTCGCCAAAAATCAGATCGAGATGCACCCGAAACATTTCGAGTGCGTCCAATGGCGCGTGTTTGCTGAAAAGGCTCTGCCAGATCACGGCGATCATTGCGGGTGCGACCAGTATCTGGGGAAATTGGGTGAGATTCTTCTGCTTAATCTCGCCGCGCGCGATGCCGAGTTCGATCAGGCCGCGCATGCCGGCAAGCCCGCGCGACACCACTTCGCGGTAGTAAAAATCGGCCACGGCCGGAAATCGCGGCCCCTCGGCCACGATCAGGCGCACGATGTCGCCGCGCCGCGTCGTCGCCACTTCCTTGATGAAATTTTCCGCAAAACCCTCGACCATGTCGCGGACCGATGCGCCCGGCGACGGCGGCGTCGAGCTGAGGCGCACGACCAGCGGCACGATGGCGGTCCGGATCAGTTCCTCGAACATCGATTCCTTGTCCTTGAAATGCAGGTAGATCGTGCCCTTGGCGACGCCGGCGCGTTTGGCGACGTCATCGAGCCGTGTCGCCGCGAACCCGCGGGCGATGAACTCGTCCATTGCCGCCTCGATGATGGCCCCTCGCCGCTCGGCCGCCCGCTCGGCGCGGTTGGAAGCGGGCTTGGAGGCGGGCTTGGGAGACGGCGCGGGACCGGCCAACGTCTTGGCCTCGGACCTGCGGTCGGCCGGCTTCGGCGCGGGTTTCCTTGGGCCTTTCGGATTGGCGGTTTTCATGATTCATTTGTGACTGACTGGTCAGTCATAGTCAATAACGACGACCAGATCGGGCTTTCACATGGGCGTGACCCCATTTCGCCGAAGCCCTGCGCGGTGGTTACGAGGATTTTGCTCGACGCCGCCGGGACGTCCTACCCCACGAACGCGGGGTACGCGTCCGCGGCGCATCAGCGTCATTGCGAGCGGAGCGAAGCAATCCATCTCGCGGCACCAAGGAAGAATGGATTGCTTCGCTCCGCTCGCAATGACGGCTGGATACGGTTTTCCGATCTCACCGGCGACGAATTCGCCTCCGCAGCCTCGTCGGCAGAAAAGGGCCCCCCTGCCCGGCGTCATCAGTTCTGGCCGGGCTGGACTCGGCACACGATCGGATCAAAGCTTTGCGGCGGAGGAAAAAAGCCTGGATCGCTCGCTGACATCAACAACGGAGGTTGGTCATGCCGAATACCATCGAAATGAAAGACCATGTCTACAAGATCCTGGAACTCGTCGGATCCTCGGAAGAAAGCATCGAAGATGCGATTCAGAACGCCGTCACCCGCGCATCAAAAACCATTCGCGACATGAAATGGTTCGAGGTCGTGCAAACCAGAGGCCACATCGAAGGCGGTTCTGTTCGTCATTACCAGGTCACCCTCCGGGTTGGATTTACGCTGGAAAGTTAGTTATCGGCGAGCCGCGGGACGAACTGGAGTGCGTCGGGGGCGCACTGACGAGAGCTTTTGTTCAATGCTCTGGAGGCCGAATCTGGATCGGCAAGAGGCCGAGAACCGATGACGACGTCGGCGGACACCTTCGCGATTTTCTGCCCTGCCTCCCCTGCTACGCCGGCTCTGCCGCGGGAACCATCCAGGCCGCCTGACGTTTTCAAGTTGGAGGAGGCTCCCTCATGAGTAACGAGCCGAACAGCCACCGTACTGCTGTCGTGCTTTTCGCCGTTGCGGTGATCGTCGCAATGCTCGCGGCACTCGCCACCACGATCGAGCGGATCGATACAAGGACGGCCAGCAACGAGAGCCCTCCCGGCACGACGGGCCTCGCCAAGCCGCACCCGCCACTCGACCGCGCACCGGGCAAGCCGATATTCGGGAATTGAGTGGCCGCCTTCCTTGCCGGGAAATTCGCGAACGGCGGAATGGGTCCGCATGCCCCGGCACCGCTATCAACGTCGCCGCTGGCAAGTGAGTCGCCCGATCGATAGGCGCCCGACCTCGCAGTCGTCAGGTTCTTTTCATCGTTGCCATTATTTCTGCACTATTTGAGCAGCAGATAAACCAATCTAGCGCTTTGGGGAGGACTCGCTGTGACGAAGTCCGGAATAGCGTTATTGCTCGTAGGGGTGGTTGGGTCCGTGCTCGGCGGTTGCATGCAATCGACGCTCGCACCGACGTCCAATGCCAATTTTTCATCAAGGGATCGACAGTTGCTGGCCCGCGCGCCTTACGCGCAGGCGAGCATCCCGGAGACCTATCGCCGGCATATCGTCGACTACACGCGCAAGGAGCAGCCGGGCACCATCCTGGTCGATACCAATGCACGTTTCCTGTATTACGTCATGCCGGGCGGAAAAGCGGTACGCTACGGCGTGACCGTTGGCGAGGAAGCGATGGCCTGGTCCGGCGTCGCCACGATCGGCAAGACGGCTGAATGGCCGGATTGGATTCCGACGGAGGAGATCCAGGAGCGGCTTGGCCCCTACCCGAAACGCGTCGCCGGAGGTCCTGCAAATCCGCTGGGCGCGCGGGCGATCTACCTTTATCAGGGCAGCAAGGACACGCTGTACCGCATCCACGGCACCAATCAGCCCGAATATATCGGCCATGCCATCTCGTCCGGCTGCATCCGCATGACCAACGAGGATGTCATCGATCTCGTCAATCGGGTGAAGCCGGGCGGGATCGTCGTCGTCCTGCCGCCGGGCCGGAGCGCCTAGGACAAGACCTGCCGCGGGGTGATCGCTGCTCACCAGGACCTTGTCGATTCTGATCAACTCGGAATCGAAGGGGCTGCCTTGACGCGCTTCCCTCAGGGATCAACGCCCAGTTCCCATCCGTTGCATTCTGGCGACACTTCCCGAAAAAATAGACACCCCATCACTCTGCGTCATTGCGCGATTCCGTATTGATCCGAAAGATCAGCCTTGTCGCATGCTTGGCTGGTGCAGTGCGGCTCCGGTTGAGTCTTTGGAGGCAACAGGATGAAGAACCCGCAGCGAATTGCGCAAGTGACGTCGCTATTGTGCGGAACCGCCGTGCTCTCAGGCTGGGTCATCGCCGGACTTGCCGGCGTCGGTTCGGCCCGCATCGAGAATGCCGCCGGCGCCCTGCCGATCGAAGTTCGTCACTCACCATCTCTCATCGCCGACGCCCAGCGCGCGAACGCGCCCCAGGCAGCTACCGTCAGTGCTGTCGCCAACGCTGATGTAGCGCCGACTGCCGAACCGGCGGCGAAGACGGTCGCCGACAAGACGGCGCTGGCTTCGACCGATCCGGCATCGGCCGTCGAACTCGCATTGCCCGATTCATCGCCGGTGCAGCCGCCCGAAACACCGTCCATGCAGGTGGCGGCCGCGAGCACGGCCGATCTGTCGCCAGACGAAATCAAGGACACGCCGGCGAGCACGATCGAAATCGTCGACGAGTGCCTGGTGGTGGACATCTGCATCGACCGATACCTGTGGGCGCTCTACCAGCGGACGCCCAAGCAGGACACCATGAAGGTGGAGGAGAAGAGGAAAGTTACCATCCAGGTGACCGTCAAGAAGAAGCGCAAAAAGATTACTGTCAGCAAGGTCGTCACCCGGACCTTTACCAAGCTCGTTCCTCAGGACTTCACGTGGAAGGATCCGCACGCGGCGGAAAAAATCGGCATGCCGATGATGGACTACGTGATCGGAGGCATGGATCGGAGCTTCAGGCTGAAACTCTTCCATACGCTTCACGCGGCGGAGCAGGCCGGGCTGCAGCCCGGCATCACCAGCGCGTTCCGCGATGACTACCGTCAATCAATCGCAAGCGGCCTGAAGGCGGCGAGCGACAGGTCATACCACGGCGGCAGCTCTCGCGGCGGCTATGGCCACGGACTTGCGGCCGACGTCGTAAGCGTCAGGGGCGCGACAAAGGCGGAGCGATGGGTTTCCACGGAAGCCCTGTGGAAATGGATCGATGCGCACGGCAAGGAGTACGGAATCGGGCGACCGTATCTCGACAGGGATCCGCCGCATGTCGCGCCAATCGACGGCAAGGAATACGCCTCGCGCCGCGGTGGGTCGAAAGCTCAACACGCGGAAGCGCATGTGAAGAAGAGCAAGCGGGCGGCTGCGCGGTCCGACCGCAGCGCGAAACGGACCGCTTCTGCACACCGTCGTAAGGGCGTGCAGGTTGCGCGGGCCCAGGTCAGGAACTGAGTCCGGAACTGACCGCATCGAGTTAGGCGCGCCGGCTTTGCCGGCGCCCCGCCAATTCACTTTGATAACAATCCACTTGATTGCCAATTCACTTGGCAAACGGATTGACCCAGCCTCCCCGGCCCGTCGGCGCGCGCGGCGGATAGGCCGCCTCGAGATAGTTCAGCACGATCTCGCGGTCCTTGTCGTCGAGCGGCGGCATGTTGTGGCGGCGGACCATCAGGTTGATGGAATCCTCCCATTGCGCGCGCGTCATGCCCTGCTGCGCCACCAGCTTGAAGCCGTGGCAGGCGGTGCAGGCATAGAAGGTTTCGTCGCGGCCCGCGCCTGCGGCAAACTCCTCCGGGCTTTCGTCACGCGGCGTAAAGGTCGTTTGCGCGATGGCCGGCACAATCCACAGCATCCCGGCCATCGCAAGCCACGCAAGACGACGCATCATCCCACCAGCACCGCGATGCGGTGCATGGCGTTGCCGCCATAGCCTTGCGGATTCCAGAAGCCGGCCTGATGCGGCTGCATCGCTCCCTTTGAATCGGTCGCGCGTGCCCAGATTTCGAAATAGCCGTCGGAGGGCAGTTTCACGGTCGCGGTCCAGCGCTGCCAGTCATATTTGTTTTTCGGCTTCTCCAGTTTGACCCGCTGCCAGCTTGCGCCGAAATCGGTCGAGACATCCACCTGCTTGACCGTGAGATCGCCGGCCCAGGATGCGCCGCGCAATTTCAGCTCCTTGGTGCCGGCCGCGAACTTCGCGCCGTTCGCGGGGTTGCTGATGATCGAGCGCACCGGCATCGACTCCAGAATCCTGAAATTCGACGGATCGCCCTTACCGCCGGGCACCATCGGCTTGATGGCGGTGCGGTAGGAGAATTCCGTCATCCCGGGACCGTCATGCTCCTTGTCGCGGATGGTGATCCGCGTCAGCCATTTCTGCGACGCCGAGCCCGCCCAGCCCGGCACCACCAGCCGCACCGGCCCGCCATGGATGTTCGGCAGCGGCTGGCCGTTCATGCCCCATACGATCAGGGTGTTCGGGTCCATCGCCTTCTCGATGCGCACGCCGCGCGAAATGGTCGGCTTGCTGGCGTCGCCCGACAGATGCAGATCGGCGCCGTAATGCGCCGTGTATTTCGCGCCTGGCTTCAGACCAGCCTTCTTGAGCACATCGGCGAGCGGTATGCCGGTCCATTCCGCGCAACCCGCGCCGCCATTGGTCCACTGGTTGCCGCGCGCCGGCGGCGAGAAACCCGCACGCCCGTTACCGCCGCACTCCAGCACCATGCGTCGCGTCACCGCCTTGTATTTCGATTTCAGTTCGCCGAGCGTGATTTCGGTCTTGTTGTTGACCTCGCCCTCGATGGTGATTTTCCAGGCGTCGGGATTTTTCGTCTCGTCGGGGATCTGCCCGTTGTTGCGGATGTAGAATTTCTCGATCGGCGTGGTGTCGTCATCGAGCAGGCTTTCGGGCGTCTCCGCGACCAGCGGCTTTTCGCCAAGCACGACGAGCCCTGCGTTCTTGCCTGGGAATTTCAGAAGCTGCGGCCCCTTTGCCGCGGCGGGCGCGGCCGCCGACGGGGGCGCGGCGGCCGGAGCAGCCTGCGCATGCGCTTGAGGAATACCGCCTCCAGAGAGCGGCAGCGTGCCGCCGATGATGACGCCTGTCGCAGCCAGACCTGAACTGCCTAGAAACCTGCGCCGGCTGACATCCAAAGTATTGCCGTTCGCCGAATCCCGCCGGGTATCCCGCGCCATTTGTATTCCTCCCCTGTTGCCCGCTCCCGGGCCTTGTTGCCGGGTTTCCCACCGGAAAACCGAACGGTGAGTATTTGCGCTTTGCGGGATTGTCGCAAGACCATCCGGGACCTGCGGCGTTGCGACCCACGGGACTGATGGTCGCTGCGGACATTCGATAGGCATCCGCGGAAGAACAGCAGACATCGGCCCGGCCGCGCGGCATATCGGCCTGGTCGGTCATGACGTTCTCAGCGGAACCTGGCGACGCCGAAATGGTTCCTACTCAGGAATTTGTGAGCAGGAATTTTCGGGAGTGAGACAATGATCGGCCGACTTTGCACCGCCCTCGCCATGACTTGCCTGGCCGCCCCTGCGTTCGCCGAAAGCTGCACCGCGTCCCATTACGGTTATGGCGGCGGCCGAACGGCATCTGGCGAACGGATGAATCCAAACGCGATGACCGCCGCGCACCGTTCCAGACCGTTAGGCTCTGAGGTCACGGTCACCTCGCATTCGACCGGGCGAAGCGTTACGGTGCGAATCAACGACCGCGGGCCGTTCGTCAGAGGACGGTGCATAGACCTCTCGAACGGTGCCGCCCGTGCGCTCGGCATCAGCGGGACGGCGATGGTCTCTCTCCGCTAAAGACAGAAACACGCGCTGCAACCGGCGTTCCGCCAATCAGAAGCAGGCGCCGAGGATTTTGATGCGGCAGGTTTGAACGGTTGTCTTTTGCTTTGCCGCAGTTGCTGCCTTCCTGGCCGCGGCACCCACCGGCTTTTCGTAATCGCCCGCAATCACCATCGCCCAATAGGTCCGGGAGCTGGAGCTCCTGGCGCTGGCAACGCCGACGCGGGAAGCCTTATGGAGCAGCAGATTTTTTCGATGGCCCGGTGAGTCAATCCACTGGCCGAGCGTCTTCTGGAAACTATCATAACCGTACGCGATATTTTCCGCGGCCCGCCCCGCTCGCGCGGGCGCGACCCGCGAGTTGAAGGATCCGAGGACTTCGTGGTCAAGTTTTTCCTTGGCAGCCATCGCCTTCGCCTGATCCAACGCAATCCGGTTCAGCGTTGAATCCATGGTGACCCGCCCCTCCCCCTGCTTGAGACGGAAATCGGAAATCAGTTCTGCGGGAGATGCTGCCAGGGCCTGCAGGCTGCCAAAAATCAGAGGCAAGGAGAGCAAAATGGCCAAAAGTCTTTTCATCAATCGGATCAGGCTCCCCGGAATTTCTCTGCGTCAACCGCCGCACAATAATCGTTGCCGGCTGACGCAGAATAGCTTTTCTGTTCAGACTATCCAATATCGGGGGGTGACGAGGTCTGGAGTCAGGCGCGCTTCGGTGCCCGAAGCGCATATAGCCTTTGGTAAATCATCTGTTCCGGCAACCAATCAAGCAGGATGTGCCCAAGTGGCAGCTTGATCAGGCTGGCGATGATTTTGGACGAAGGCGGATGCCAATAGACCGAAAGGTTATAAAATCCAAGGGATGTGAATCCGAGCGTCTTGAACTCGTGCATCAATCGCCTGTGACCAAAGTGTCTCGTGTAGTCCACGATCGGACCTGAAAGCAGAAGTATCTTGCCAGCGTGTTCCCGGGCAACTTTCTCCAGGAACGCTCCGCGCTCCGGCAGGGACAGATAGTTGACGCATTCGATGGCGGCGATCACGTCATAGCCTTCGAACGACGCCTGCAGGAAATCCGCGCTTTCAAACCTGGCATTTGGCAGGCCAAGCGACCTGGCGCGAGCAATCGCGACATCGCTGATGTCGATGCCAACGACGGATCGGGCTTTCCTGAAAACGGTCTGGGTCAAGTGGCCTTCACCACAACCGAGCTCAAGAACGGATTTGCCCCGGATGAATGACCTCATGCATCGGCGCAAGACCTTGTCGCGGAATCGCGCGTGCGAAATATGCCAGGGGTCGGGAGCAGCGTAGTAGAGATTAAATTCTGCAGCCGTACGCATCACTGATTTCCTGAGAACAGGGGCTACTTGCGGGTCTCCAAAACGAATTGCCTGTCGCGCGCAGCTTGCGTTTGGCGCGACGCCTATTGCAGGTTCACCCTTTCGCGCCACTTCGCTTCGAAAGTCTCGGAATCCTTCAGCGCCCGGACACCTGCGTCCATCAGGGCCTGTGCGTCCAATGGATTGCCGGGATTCTGCGTGACGGTGGCTGAAACGTTTTCCTTGGGAACGGATCGCGCAGACACTTCCCTGGGCCACTCAAGCAATGCCTTCGAGAGCATGGGCTTGCCCTGGTACCAGCACTTTCGTCCGTCGATCAGTCGATAGGACCACCACTCCCCGTGCGGATTGGATGGCGCCGCGCCACGGCATTGCTGCTTGGCCTGGGCATCCGGCACCCCGACCGACAGGAGCGTTGCGGCCAGGGCGATCGATGGCAGCTTGCTCATGGCCGCACAGCAAGACTTTGTCGCTGCAGGCGACTTATGGCGACCACCAACTCGGGGCTTTCGAGAACTTCGACCAATCTGTCGAGGATGCTTTCGTTATTCTGCGGCCGTGGCCGAAGATATTCTTCGAGTATGAGTTGCGCCTCGTTAATTGCCTGAAGAGCCAATTGTTGATCAGTCATCTCTTCCTACCCCACCAAACAAACGCGCCGGTGGCAAAGGGAACGAGAAATCAAGCCGCTTTTGAGAAATATCCCCGCCTTTTCGACACAATTGATCAAATTTTTGTTACAAACCGGGAACCCGCAGGGCGCAATGGCGGCGACTTCCTGGTTCTCTTCCGCATTGCGCGTTCCACGCCCAACCCGACAGGTTGCAAATGGTTCGCTTCACCCTCCATGAGCGTGCGATCGACGCAGGCTCTTCACCCGAAAGAACATTTTCCTCGGGGCGTCGACGACCTG
>DATCXE010000199.1:0-17071 GCA_036565985.1 Bradyrhizobium sp. | reverse complement strand
CGGCGGTGATGCGTGCCTGCAGCGTCGATCTCGACAAGCTGCGCACCAGTCTCGTCAATTATCTCGAAACCGAATTCGAAAATCTGGTGACCGATGGCGCCGACGACGCCAAGCCGACCGCCGGCTTCCAGCGCGTGATCCAGCGTGCGGTGATTCACGTCCAGTCGTCCGGTCGCGAAGAAGTGACCGGCGCCAACGTGCTGATCGCGATCTTCGCGGAGCGCGAAAGCCACGCCGCCTATTTCCTGCAGGAGCAGGACATGACGCGGTACGACGCGGTCAACTATATCAGCCACGGCATCGCCAAGCGGCCGGGCGTCTCCGAAGCACGACCGGTGCGCGGCGTCGACGAGGAGACCGAGACCAAGGGCAACGACGACTCCAAGAAGAAGGGGGAGGCGCTCGAGACCTATTGCGTCAACCTCAACAAGAAGGCGCGCGACGGCAAGATCGATCCGGTGATCGGGCGCAATTCCGAAATCAACCGCGCCATCCAGGTGCTGTGCCGCCGTCAGAAGAACAATCCGCTGTTCGTGGGTGAGGCCGGCGTCGGCAAGACCGCGATTGCGGAAGGGCTCGCCAAGCGCATCGTCGATTCGGAAGTGCCGGAAGTGCTGGCCGCGGCGACCGTGTTCTCGCTCGACATGGGCACGCTGCTGGCGGGCACGCGCTACCGTGGCGATTTCGAGGAACGCTTGAAGCAGGTGCTGAAGGAACTGGAGGCGCATCCGAACGCTATCCTGTTCATCGACGAGATCCACACCGTGATCGGCGCAGGCGCCACCTCCGGCGGCGCGATGGACGCGTCCAACCTGCTCAAGCCGGCGCTCGCCTCGGGCACGATCCGCTGCATGGGCTCGACCACGTACAAGGAATACCGTCAGCATTTCGAGAAGGACCGCGCCTTGGTGCGCCGGTTCCAGAAGATCGACGTCAACGAGCCGACGGTGGAAGACGCGATTGCGATCCTGAAGGGCCTGAAACCCTATTTCGAGGATTACCACCGGCTGAAATACACCAACGAGGCGATCGAGGCGGCGGTGCAATTGTCGTCGCGCTACATCCACGACCGCAAGCTGCCGGACAAGGCGATCGACGTGATCGACGAGTCGGGCGCGGCGCAGATGCTGGTCGCCGAAAACAAGCGCAAGAAGACCATCGGCATCAAGGAGATCGAGACCACGATCGCGTCGATGGCGCGGATTCCGCCCAAGAGCGTGTCGAAGGACGATGCCGAGGTGCTCAAGCATCTCGAGCAGACGCTCAAGCGCGTGGTGTTCGGCCAGGACAAGGCGATCGAGGCGCTGTCGGCGTCGATCAAGCTGGCGCGTGCCGGCCTGCGCGAACCGGAAAAGCCGATCGGCTCCTACCTGTTCTCGGGTCCGACCGGTGTCGGCAAGACCGAAGTGGCAAAGCAACTCGCAGCTTCGCTCGGCGTCGAACTGATTCGTTTCGATATGTCCGAATACATGGAGCGGCACACGGTGTCGCGCCTGATAGGCGCGCCTCCCGGCTATGTCGGCTTCGACCAGGGCGGCCTGTTGACCGATGGCGTGGACCAGCATCCGCATTGCGTGGTGCTGCTCGACGAAATCGAGAAGGCGCATCCGGATCTCTACAACGTGCTGCTGCAGATCATGGATCACGGCCGGCTCACCGACCACAACGGCAAGCAGGTCAATTTCCGCAACGTGATCCTGATCATGACCACGAACGCGGGCGCCGCCGACCTGGCGCGCCAGGCCTTCGGCTTCACGCGCAGCAAGCGGGAAGGCGACGACCACGAGGCGATCAACCGTCAGTTCGCGCCGGAATTCCGCAACCGGCTGGATGCGATCGTCTCGTTCGCGCACCTCAACGCCGATGTCATCGGCATGGTGGTCGAGAAGTTCGTGCTGCAGCTCGAGGCGCAACTCGCCGACCGCGACGTCACCATCGAGCTGTCGGAGCCCGCCAAGGCCTGGCTGATCGAGCATGGCTACGACGAGCAGATGGGCGCGCGGCCGATGTCGCGCATCATCCAGGAGCACATCAAGAAGCCGCTGGCGGATGAAGTGCTGTTCGGTCACCTCAAGGGCGGCGGCCATGTCCGCGTCGTGCTGGTTCCGGACGAGGCCAGCACCGAGGGCAGGAACAAGATCGGCTTCGAGTTCGTCGAAGGGCCGGTGACGCCGAAGCCGGAAAAGCTGCCCGGCACCCGCAAGCGCACGACGTCGCGGAAGCCGAAATCGGGCGGCCCCAACGGCGGCGGTGGGTCCAAGGGACCGACCTCCAAGGGACCGCTGGTCAAGGCCTGACAGGTGGATTGATCATCGAGAGATGCGAAAAGGCCGGCTCAAGCGCCGGCCTTTTTCTTATTCTTATGCTTAGCGGGCACCCCCATGGGGGCAAGGTTTCTAGCGGTGGCCGAGCAGGTCGTCGATCTTGCGCTGGAGCTGGCGCTTCTTGATCTCGCTTTTGCGCAAGCGTTCTTCGAGGTCGGAGACGGGTTCGACGGGGCTCTCGGCCCGGAAGGCGACGCCGACAAAATTGTCGCGCCACCAGATCACCCTGGCCATGAAGGAGCGGCCCTTGCGCGCGATGCGCAGCGACAGCTGCTCCTTTGGAAGCCCGGCGACGTTGCTGAATTCGATGGTGGCGCCCCGGTCGGAGATGTTGCGGACGATGCAGTCCCGCGTCGTTCCGGGCTCGCCGATCTCGGCGATGCCGCCAAGCATCACCTTGTTGCGTACGCTTTCGCGCCGGTCATGCATTGAAATCTCCCCGCAAAGAGGGAGACTTTTACGCAGCTTGATTTCCTGCGGAAGGGCGCGTCGGGTAAAATGCGGCGTTAACGTAAACTGACAGCGGCGCTGGCGGCCCGGATTTCGGGCGAATATCCGGCAAAAACGGGCCATCCGGCCGGGGGATGGATCCACAGGTAAACCATGATCGTTTGACCAGCACTTTGACCGCAACGCACAGTCATTGGCCGCAAACCGCCATGCAAAAGGTTCGGTATCTTCGTGCCCTCTGGTGCACCGTGTCACTCCTGTGCTCATCGGGGCATGCCGTTGCGGAGGACGCAGGCGAGGCCACCCGGTCGACCATCCAAACGGCGGCCCCGGTAACGCGCGAAAGCGACACGCGCGAAGCGATGTGCCTGATGATCGAATCGGCAGCCAGGGCCTCGGACCTTCCGCTGGAATTCTTCGCCCGGGTGATCTGGCAGGAGAGCCGCTTCCGCTCGGACGCGATTGGGCCCGTGACCCGCAGCGGCCATCGCGCGCAGGGGATTGCGCAGTTCATGCCGGGAACCGCGAGCGAGCGAGGTCTGCTCGATCCGTTCAATCCAGTGCAGGCACTGCCCAAGTCCGCCGAGTTCCTGGACGAGTTGCGCAACCAGTTCGGCAATCTGGGATTGGCGGCTGCCGCCTACAATGCCGGCCCGCGGCGCGTCCAGGAGTGGCTCGCCGGCACCGGAGGGATGCCGCAGGAGACGCGCAGCTACGTCCTCGCCATCACCGGCGCCACCGTCGAGGACTGGGCGAAGGCGCAGAAGGGCGGCAGGATGCCGGAGCGTAGACCGACATCGAGCTGCCGCGAATTGATGGCGCTGCTGAAGCAGGCGCCCAGTCCCTTCATCACCGAACTTGAACAGCGCATCACGCTCAGCGCCGCGAAATTGTGGGGCGTGCAGCTTGCCGCCGGCTTCAGCCGCGACAAGGCGCTGGCGATGTATGCCCGCGCGATGAAGCGGCTCAGCGCCGTGATCGGCGACCAGGATCCGAGCCTGCTGTCTTCGATCATGCGCAGCCGCGGCACGCGTGCGTTCTACCAGGTGCGGATCGGTGCCGACACGCGGCCCGCCGCCGACGATCTCTGCAACCGCATCCGCAAGGCGGGCGGCGCGTGTTTTGTGCTGAAGAACAGGGGCGTGGCCGGGTGATGGAGAGTTGTCATTCCGGGATGGTCCGCAGGACCAGACCCGGAATCTCGAGATTCCGGGTTCGATGCCTTGCATCGCCCCGGAATGACGGTGGTCTGTTGCGCACCGCATAACTGCCTTGAACCGCGCTTGCTTGACGCCGGTTGCATTCGCCAGCCCTATGCCCGCGACGACTCAAAACCCACCCGGTCACCGTGGCTCTTCCCGCTCTCGACTCTCCCCATTGGCAAAGCCCGCTCCGTGCCTTCGCATGGGGCATGAGCTCGGTCGCATCCACGGTGCTGGCGCTGGTGCTGTTTGCGACCTATCTCGGCATCGGCGCGCTGGCCCACGACAGCCATTTCAGCCTGGGCTGGGTGCTCGGTTCGACGCTGCTGGTCTGGGCGGGGCCGGCGCAGATCATCCTGATCTCGACGCTGGGATCGGGCGCAACCGCGGTGCAAGCGGCCATTGCTGTAACGGTGAGCGCGATCCGGCTGTTTCCGATGGTGGTGTCGGTGCTGCCGCTGATGAAGACGCCCGAGACCAAACGCCGTCACCTGGTGCTGGTGACGCATTTCATCGCCGTCACGCTGTGGGTCGAGTGCTATCGGCTGCTGCCGCAGGTGCCGCGCGAGCGGCGCATCGCGTTCACGCATGGGCTCGGCTGCGGCCTTGTCACCGTCTGCATGGTCGCCACCACGCTCGGCTATGGTCTTGCCGCCAACCTGCCGCAGCTGTTCGCGGCCGCGATCCTGCTGCTGACGCCGCTGGCGTTCCTGCTCTCGACCGCGCGCAACTGCCGGCAGATATCTGACGTGCTGGCGCTGGTGCTCGGGCTCGCCCTGTTTCCGCTGGTGTCGATGCTGCACACCGGCGTCGACATCCTGATCAGCGGCATCACGGCCGGCACGATTGCTTATGGTGTGCACTGGTGGCGGGAGAGGGCGCGCGCATGAGCGAGTTCTTCGGAAGCCCCCATGCGTTGTTGATCCTGGTGCTCGCAGGCTTCCTGCCCAATGAAATCTGGCGCATGGCCGGGCTTTGGTTCGGCAGCGGCATCGACGAGGGCTCGGAAGTTCTGGTGTGGGTGAGGGCGGTGGCGACCGCGATCCTTGCCGGCGTCATCGCGCAGATCCTGGTGCAGCCGCCGGGCGCGCTCGCCAGCGTGCCAGACTGGTTACGCTATGGCGCGGTGGCCGCGGGCTTTGCGGCCTTCATCGTGACGCGGCGGTCGATCTTTGTGGGTGTCGTCTGCGGCGAGGCCGTCATGCTGGTGGGCAAGTGGTGGCTCGGTTGATTGCGGGCGGCGGATAATTCGCTACTGTCGGCTGGAGGGAACCCAAGGAAAAACAAAATGAACTGGCTGAAAGTATCGGCGCTGGCCTGCGGTATCGTTTGGGCCGCGCCGCACGCCCACGCGGCGGAATATCCGACACGCCCGATCAAGCTGATCGTGCCCTATGCCGCGGGCGGTCCGACCGACGTGCTCGGCCGCATGGTCGGCGAATATCTCGGTCGCGACCTGAAGCAGCCCGTCGTGGTCGAGAACAAGGCCGGCGCGCAGGGCGCGATCGGCGCCGAGACGGCGGCGCGCTCGGAGCCCGACGGCTACACGCTGTTCTTCACGGCGGCGTCGATCTTCGTGCTCAATCCGCTGCTCTACAAGAAGCTGCCGTATGATCCGGTGAAGGATTTCCGCCTGCTGGCGCTGGTGACGGACCTGCCTGTCGTCATGGAGGTGCATCCCTCCGTGCCCGCCAAGACGGTCGCGGAGTTCGTGGCCTACGCCAAGCAAAATCCAGGCAAGCTCAATTTCGGATCGGCCGGCACCGGCGGCACCATTCATCTGGCCGGCGAGATGTTCAAGCAGATGGCCGGCGTCGACATGGTCCATGTCGCCTACAAGGGCGCAGGTCCCGCGCTGACCGATCTGTTGGGCGGCAACATTCAGTTGATGTTCGATACGCTCGGCACCGCGCTGCCGCCGGTCAAGGCTGGACTGCTGCGGCCGCTGGCGGTTTCTTCGGCGCAACGCATCTCCGATCTGCCTGATGTCCCGACCATGGCCGAGAGCGGCTACCCGGAATACGGCGTCAGTGTCTGGTACGGTGTCTCCGCGCCGGCCAAACTGCCTGACGACATCGCGGAAAAAATCACCGCCAGTTTGAACAAGGCGCTCAACGATGACGCATTCCGCGCTTCGCTCGCCAAGGTCGGCTTCCCGCCGCTGCGTCCACAGAGCCAGGCGGAGATCGACAAGTTCGTCGCGACCGATCGCGCGCGGTGGGCGGGTGTGATAAAAGCGCTCAACATTTCACTGGATTAGAGCGTTTTCCAGCGAAGTGGAAACCGGTTCGCGTTAAGAAACGCGTCAAAACAAGAATCTAGAGCCCCGTTCCGACTCAATCGGAACGGAAAAGGCTCTAGGACATCTGGATCAGGACATGGTTCGAGAAAGCGAAGTCCGCGAGGGCGAACTCACCGTCGATATGCCGCCGGCCCGCGACGCCGGGCTGGTGTTTGTCGGCCGAATCCGCACGCCCTGGAAATCGCGGCTGGAGACGCCGCGGCAGGGCCGGCTCGACGGCCCGGTCTGCCGGCTGGAGATTTTCGAGCCCTGGGTGCCTGCGATCAAGGGTGTGGATTTCTATGAGAGCCTCGAAGTGATCTACTGGCTACACCAGTCGCGCCGCGACCTGGTGCTGCAAAGCCCGAAGAACAACCAGAAAACCCGCGGCACGTTCTCGCTGCGCTCGCCGGTGCGGCCCAATCCGATCGGCACCTCGATCGTGAAGTTCGTCAAGATCGAGGGCAACGTCATCCTGGTGCGCGGCCTCGACTGCCTCGACGAAACGCCGCTGCTCGACATCAAGCCCGACCGCTGCGAGTTCACCCCGCTGGCGCCGCCGCAGCCCGGGGATTTCGAGACGGAGTGAACATGAACCGCATGATCTCATATGCATTGGCTTTGCTCGCAATGCAACCAATGATTGCGTTAGCGCAAAACTTCACTGGCTACAGAACGACGACACTCGACACCGTGGTCGAAGAGTGGAATGAGAAAACAAAGGATCTGGGGCCGGGTGTTTCGCTGTCCCCTCCGGCAAAGGTCAAGTTTATCGCAACGATGAACGGTGCGCCGGCGCCCTGCAGCAACGGCGCCCTTGTGGTGGTCTTGCGGATGATAGGTTTTGAGGACCTGCTGAAGCAGGTGAAGGTCAGTCACTGCCTTACCGTCACGAGCGGAAAGGGTCGCACGGTGACTGCTTATGTCCAGGACGTGTTGGTGCCCGGCCTGAACAGCGACGCCAAGTCGGCGGTCCGATCGAGATCTACGTGGATGTCCTTGCTTACCAGGTAGATTCCGACCGCTCGCGCAATGCCCCGATTATGCTGATAAACCGCTTCGAACCGCAGTGAGCAGGCGTAGATTTACCCCAGCGCCGCCACCAGCTTGGTCGCATTGTCTTCCAGCACCTTCACGTCTTCCTTGCGGCTCGCAGGCGGCAGCAGGGCTACGCCGTCGTGGCGCGGCATCACGTGCATATGCAGGTGGAACACGACCTGTCCGCCGGCGGGCTCGTTGAACTGCTGCACGGTGATGCCGTCGGCCTTGAAGGCCTTCATGGCGGCGGCGGCGATCTTGTGGGCGGCGCGGGCGACGTGGGCGTAATCGTCGGGCGTGATGTCGAGGATGTTGCGGGCAGGGGCCTTCGGGATCACCAGCGCATGGCCTGGCGAACGCGGCATGATGTCGAGGAACGCCAGCACATGGTCGTCCTCATAGACCTTGTGGCAGGGAAACTCGCCGCGCAGGATTTTTGCGAACGGGTTGTTGGTGTCGTAAGCGGGCATGGTTGTTCCCTCAAGGTTCGTTTTCAATTTCATGTCGGCCGCGCGCGAGGTCAAGCCTCGTCGGCAGCCTTTCGGAACGGACCGGATTCCGCCAGTTCGCGTCCGACCTCGGCGACATAGGCGCGCTCGCGCTTCAAATAGTCGGCGATCGCGCGGCGCAGATCGGGATCGGCGATGAAGTGCGCGGAATAGGTGGTTTGCGGCAGGTAGCCGCGCGCCAGCTTGTGCTCTCCCTGCGCGCCGGCTTCCACGATCTTCAATCCGCGCTGGATCGCGAAATCGATCGCCTGATAATAGCAGACCTCGAAATGCAGGAATGGATGATGCTCGACCGCGCCCCAGTTGCGGCCGAACAGCGTGTCGGAGCCGATGAAGTTGATGGCGCCGGCGATCCAGCGGCCGTTGCGCTTGGCCATCACCAGCAGCACGTCGCGGCTCATGCTCTCGCCGATCAGCGAGAAGAATTTGCGGGTCAGATAAGGCCGGCCCCATTTGCGCGAGCCGGTCTCCATGTAAAACGCGAAGAATGCGTCCCAGGCGTCCTCGGTGATGTCACGGCCGGTCAGATGGTGGATCGTGATCCCGGCGGCGACGGCCTCGCGCCGCTCGCGCTTGATCGCCTTGCGGTGACGCGAATTCAGCGAAGCCAGGAAATCGTCGAAGCTGCCATAGCCGTTATTGTGCCAGTGGAATTGCTGGTCGTTCCGCAGCAGGAAGCCGTGGGTCCCCAGAAACTTCGCCTCGCCCTCGCGGGCGAACGTCACGTGCACGGAGGAGGCGTCGGTGGCGTTGCACAGCGCCATCAGCCCGCTCGCCAGCGCGGTCCCGATCCGGTCGCGGTCAACGCCGTCGCGGATCAAGAGCCGCGGGCCGGTCGCGGGTGTGAACGGCACCGAGGCCTGCAGCTTCGGGTAATAGCGCCCGCCCGCGCGCTCATAGGCATCCGCCCAGCCGCGGTCGAAGACATATTCGCCCTGCGAATGGGATTTCAGATAGCAGGGCACGATGCCGACGATGTCGCCGCCGAGCCGCGCCAGCAGGTGCCGCGCGCCCCAGCCGGTGCGGGCGCAGGCTGAGCCGGAAGCTTCGGCGGCAGCAAAAAATGCGTGAGAAACGAAGGGGTTATAGGATGGCCTTGAACTGGCGCAGAAGTCGGTTCGAACCCCGTTTGAAGCCAGCGTGTCGAGATTGTCGAGACTGTTGGGGTCGCCGGCCGGATTGGCGCAGGCGTCCCATTCCGCAGCGCTGATGTCGCTGACGGAGGGAACGGCTTCGAGGGTGATTTCGGATGACGCCATCTAGAAAATTCGGACCGGTCCCAATGTGCGATCAGCCATCGCGCATGGTGGCCAACACTTCAAAGATCGTGCATCGAGCGGACGAGTTCAAGGTGGCCCGGCGCGTATCAGGTTCCCGGCAGGAACCCCTCGAAGATCATCTGGTCGGCGTGTCGCGCGGCCTGCTGGCGCTGCTCCGGTGTGCGCACGGTCCACGCCAGCAGCGGCAAGCCAAAAATGTTGCGGGCGATCCAGGGCGCCGCCGCCGGCAACTCGTTGACCCAATAGGCGACGAAATGCGGCCGGCTCCAGAAGGCGTGGCGGAGTTGCGTCATGCCGTGGCGTTGTGCGGGGGAAGCTTCCGGCCACTCCTCGGCTGAATATTCGCGCTCGGCCACGATGCCGCGGGCGCGGCCGGGGATCAGTTCGCGCAGCGCCAGCACCTGGTCGGGATCAAAGGACATGCCGACCGCGGGTCCGGAATAGGCGGCGAGTGTGTCGGCCATCCGTTTCACCAGCCGGCGGTCGCCGTCAAAATGGCTCTTCACCTCGATCACCAGCGGCACCCGGCCCGCGACGAGCGCGCAGAGATCGCCGAGCGTCATCATCCGCTCGGAAGTGTTCTTGAACTGGACCGTCCTGAGCTCGGCGGCGGTCTTGCCGAGCAACGCGCCGGATCCTTCTGTCAGTCGGCCGAGCGCATTGTCGTGATGAACCATCGCCTCGCCGTCAGACGAAAGCTGGATGTCGCATTCGATGGCGAAGTTGCCGTCGATCGCGGCCTGCGCCGCCGCCGGCATGTTCTCGACGATGCCGCGTGCGATGTCATGCAGGCCGCGATGCGCGACCGGACGCGCCGTCAGCCAGCCGGGGGCACGCACGCGCTGTACCTCCGTTCAGGACACCTCGAAGATGGCATCGACCTCGACGGCTGCGTCCGACGGCAGCGAAGCGACGCCGACGGTGGTGCGGGCGTGGCGGCCCTTGTCGCCGAAGGCGGTGACCATCAGGTCGGAAGCGCCGTTGAGCACCTTGGGACCGTCGAGGAAGTCGGGCGCGGAATTGATGAAGCCACCGAGCCGCACCACGCGCACCACCTTGTCGAGGTCGCCGAGGGCGGCCTTGACCTGCGCCAGCAGATTGACGGCGCAGCCCTGGGCAGCGGTATAACCCTGCTCGATGGTGACGCCGGCCCCTAGCTTGCCCTTGGCGATCAGCTTGCCTTCCGCATTGGCGCACACCTGGCCCGAGACGAACAGCAGGTTTCCGCTGCGCACGAAGCCGACATAGTTGGCCATCGGGGTACGCGGATCGTTCAGGACAATGCCTTGTGCCGCCAGTTTCTGTTCGACCGTACCCGCCATGTTTCCGTCCCCGATTGATTTGACCGTGCCTGATCCGCGGGACCAGGTGCGCATTGTTTCGCGCATCGCGCTTTCTGTTGCAAGCGACCGCAGTGGGGCTGTGCACGGCGCGAATGAGAGCGAAAACTGCCGGAAATCACCCGAAAACGCGGCGTTCGGGCGTCAATTTCTGACGTTTTGGTGGAAGCCGCCCTAGTTGCGACGCAATGGAGCAGTCACTAATGTGACGAATCTCCTCCGAGGAATAAACTGAACATGGCTAGCTCGTTCCCGATTCCGGTCCGTGCCCTGGTGTTCTCGGTTGCCGCCGCCCTTGGATCCGGCTTCGCAAACGGACCGGCGCTGGCGGGCGCCAGCGGGCCGTTTCTCGCCCATCAGGCGCTCTATGAACTGAAGCTTGTGAAGGCCCGCGGGACCAACGCGATCAGCGGGGCGCGCGGACGCATTCTCTACAATTTCTCGGGCAGCGCCTGCGAGGGCTACACGTCCGAATTCCGCCAGGTATCGGAACTCGACAGCGGCGAGGGCAAGCTGACGCTGAGCGATTTGCGTTCGCACTCCTGGGAAGACGGCGCCGGCAAGAGCTATCGCTTCAAGATCGATACGCGGATGAACGATGCCGCTTCCGCCCCGATCGACGGCATGGCGGAACGCGTCGGAGACCACATCACGGTCAAGCTGAAGCAGCCGGTCGCGAAGACGTTCGATCTCGACGGCAAGACCGTGTTCCCGACCGAGCAGATCCAGCACATCATTGCCGCAGCCCGTGAGGGCAAGTCGGTGCTGGAATTGATGGTCTATGACGGCTCCGACAATGGCGAAAAGGTCTACAATACCCTCTCTGTCATCGGGCAGCCGATCCCGGGCACCCGCAGCATCGCTTCGCCCGACCCCTCGACCGACAGCGACCAGATGAAGGCGCTGACGCGCTGGCCGGTCACGGTGAGCTATTACGACCGCGACGCCAAGACCAAGGAAGGCGAACAGACGCCGGTCTACGCGATGTCGTTCGAACTGTTCGAGAACGGCGTCTCCCGCGCGCTGGTGCTCGACTACAATGATTTCGTGATTTCCGGCGCGATGGGCAAGTTCGACGTCAAGGATACCAAGCCCTGCAAGTGACGGGCGAAAGCCGACGCGCTTACACGTCATTCCGGGGCGATGCGAAGCATCGAACCCGGAATCTCGAGATTCCCCGGTGCGCAATTGCGCACCTGAGGTCTGGTCCTTCGGACCATCCCGGAATGACAGAACCTCAGCTGATCCTCCTCCTCGCGTTGCGGTTACGGTCTGGTCTGGAGCACCGGACCCGGCTACGCTCCAGACCAATCATGCACGTCAGGGAGGCACAAACATGAGCAAGCTCGATCATCTCCGCCCCAGCGGTCTTCACCACAACCCGGCTTACTCCCACGTCGTCGTCGCGTCGGGCGCGCGCACGATCTATATCTCGGGGCAGGTGTCCACCGACGACGAGGGACGGGTGGTCGGCGAGGGCGATCTGGCCGCGCAGACGACACAGGTGATGCACAATCTTGGCCTGGCCCTGAAAGCGGCCGGCGCGAGCTATTCCAATATCGTGAAGATCACTACCTTCGTCGTCGGCTACAAGCCGGAGCTTCGTCCCATCATCGGCAAGGCGCGCTCGGTGTTCTTTGAGGGCATGGAGCCTCCGGCGAGCACGCTCGTCGGTGTAACGGCGCTGGCGGCCCCGGAATGGCTGATCGAGATCGAGGCGGTGGCCGTCGCCGATTGAGGTTTTCGTCATTGCGAGGAGCGAAGCGACGAAGCAATCCATCTATCCCGGGCGGCGAGGTGGATTGCTTCGCTGCACTCGCAATGACGGGGAGAGGGCGGTCTATTCCTCCTCGTCCTCTTCCTTGGCCGGCCCCTTGTAGGCAATGCCCCTGATCACGGCGGCGTTGCCGAACTTCTTTCTCAAATCATCCATCGCGCGTTCGGCATGAGCCGAGCGGCGGTCCAGCATGTCGGTATCGTCGGCCCGCGATCCCTCACGCAGCGCGCTGACGCCGGTACCCAGCAGGCGGAAGGCTGTGCCGTCGATCTCCTTCGCCAGCATTTCGCGCGACACCGCAAAAATCTTCGCGGCGAGTTGCGTCGGCGCCTGGATCGATTGCGACCGGGTGCGCTGCCGGAAATCGGCAGTCTTCAGCTTCAGGGTGATGGTGAGGCCTGAAAGGTCGCTGTTCTTGAGCCGCGACGATACTTTCTCGGACAGCCGCCACAGCACCTTTTCCAGCGTCGCAAAATCCCGGATGTCGTTCTCGAACGTGGTCTCGTTGGAAATGGTCTTGGCGCCGCGGTCGGCCACGACACTGCGGTCGTCGATGCCGCGCGCCAGCCGCCACAGCCTCCTGCCTTCGCCGGCGAACTGCTTCATCAGTTCGACTTCGTCGGCGCGCTGCAGGTCCGCGATGGTGCGAAAGCCGCGCTGCAGCAGCTTCTCCTGGGTTGCGGGGCCGACGCCGTAGATGAATCCGACCGGCTTGTCGGCCAGCATCTCGCGGGCCTCGTCCTGGTCGAGCGCGGCAAAGCCGCGGGGCTTGTCGAGATCGGAGGCGATCTTGGCCAGGAACTTGTTGCAGGACAGGCCGACGGACACCGTGATCCCTATGTCGCGCTCGACGTCGCGGGCAAAGCGCGCCAGCACCTTTGCCGGGATCATGCCGTGGACCCGCTCGGTGCCGGAGAGATCGAGAAACGCCTCGTCGATCGAGAGCGGTTCGACCAGCGGGGTCAGCGTCTGCATGGCGTGGCGCACCTCACGGCCGACGCGAACGTATTTGGCCATGTCGGGCGGGATCACGACCGCGGAGGGGCAGAGCGCCAGCGCCTTGAACATCGGCATCGCCGAGCGCACGCCGTAGGTCCGCGAGATGTAGCAGGCGGCCGATACCACGCCGCGCTTGCCGCCGCCGATGATGACGGGCTTGTCGGCAATGTCGGGGTTGTCGCGCTTCTCGACGGTGGCATAGAACGCGTCGCAATCGATATGCGCCAGCGTCAGCGAGGGCAGGGCATGGTGGCGGACGAGGCGCGGCGAACCGCATTCGCCGCATCGCCTGGCCTTGATGTCGAGGTCGCCGAGGCAATCCCGGCAGAAGGCGCGCGGACCGTGAAGGGCGGGCGCCAGTGCGCTCACGGCACGTCGCGCTCCCATTTGGGGTCGCCCAGCACCTCACGGGCAGCGGCAATATTGGTCGGATGCAGTTGCGAAACGCTCGCAAACGCCTTCACGGTGGCGTCGTCCCGCAGCACGAAATCCAGCACCGAGGCCAGAAACTGCAGGTCGGCGGCCGCCGTGCGCAGTGTTTCCGGGCCGATCCCGCTTTCGGCCAGGAACAGGCCCAGCCGCTCAGGATCGCCAGCAATAAAACTCAGCGCCTGAACTGCAACGATTTCAGCCACTTCCCGGGGGTTGTGAACAGGCTTTTTCAACAGCGGGTTTGCCTTTCCGTTAACTTCTGGGCTCTACTTTGGGAACCATCATGCCCGAGTCTGCGGAATGTGTTCAAGCAAGTGGAAACCAATCCGCAAAAGTTGGCGCATCAGTTTAACGGGTTAGAGCGAATCCGATGCTAGTTTAAATTCACTTTTCGACAAGCCGGCGTCGGTTGAGCAGCGTACTGAGTATGAGGGAGGGCGGGATGGCAAAAACCGTCCTGATCGTGGAAGACAACGAGCTCAACATGAAGCTCTTTCGCGACCTTCTGGAAGCGCATGGCTATCAGACCTCGGGCACCAGCAACGGTTTCGAGGCGCTCGATCTTGTCCGCAAGATGCGCCCCGACCTGATCCTGATGGATATCCAGCTTCCGCAAGTCTCCGGTCTCGAAGTGACGCGCTGGATCAAGGACGATCCGGAGTTGCGCGCGATACCGGTGGTCGCGGTCACGGCCTTTGCGATGAAGGGCGACGAGGAACGCATCCGCGAAGGCGGCTGCGAGGCGTATTTGTCCAAACCAATTTCGGTCGGCAAGTTCATTGAAACGGTACGGCGTTTTATCGGGTAGGGGTGAGTTTCGATGTCTGCGCGTATTCTTGTCGTCGATGACGTTCCGGCCAACGTCAAGCTGCTGGAAGCCCGTTTGTCGGCCGAATATTTCGACGTACTGACCGCTTCCAACGGCGCCGAGGCGCTGGACGTCTGCTCGCGCAACGAATGCGACATCATCCTGCTCGATGTCATGATGCCCGACATGGACGGCTTCGAGGTCTGCCGACGGCTGAAGTCCAATCCGGCCACGCATTTCATTCCGGTGGTGATCGTCACCGCGCTGGACAGTCCGGCCGACCGCGTCCGCGGGCTCGAGGCCGGCGCCGACGACTTTCTGACCAAGCCGGTATCCGACGTCGTCCTGATTGCCCGCGTCCGTTCGCTGACGCGGCTGAAGATGATGACCGACGAGCTTCGCATGCGCGCCATCACCTCGCTCGAAATCGGCATGGAAGCGCCCGAGCGCAGCGCCGTCGCCGACAAGGGCCTTGGCGGCCGGATCCTGCTGGTCGACGACCGGCCATCGTCCTATGAGCGGCTGGCGCCGATCCTTTCCGCCGAGCATACGGTCGATGTCGAAACCAACCCGGCGGAAGCGCTATTCCACGCTGCCGACGGCAATTACGACCTGCTGATCGTCTCGCTCAGCCTGGACAATTACGACGGCTTGCGGCTGTGCAGCCAGGCGCGCTCGCTGGAGCGTACGCGCCAGATGCCGATCCTTGCCATCTCCGATGCCGACAACAATGCGCGGCTGCTGCGCGGCCTTGAGATCGGTGTCAACGATTACCTGCTGCGGCCGGTCGACAAGAACGAGCTGCTGGCGCGCGCACGCACCCAGATCCGCAGGCGGCGCTACACCGATCATCTGCGCGACAATGTGCAGAACTCGATCGAAATGGCGATCACCGACGCGCTGACCGGCCTGCATAACCGCCGCTACATGGAAACCCATCTGGCGACGCTCGCCGAGCAGGCCTCGAGCCGCGGCAAGCCGCTGGCGCTGATGATGCTCGACATCGACTACTTCAAGGCCATCAACGATACCTACGGCCACGACGCCGGCGACGACGTGCTGCGCGAGTTCGCGGTGCGCATCCGCAAGTCGATCCGCGGCATCGATCTCGCCTGCCGCTATGGCGGCGAGGAATTCGTGATCGTGATGCCGGAAACCGACCTCCACGTCGCCGGCATGGTCGCCGAGCGCCTGCGCCGCTCGATCGCCGGCGAACCCTTTGCCGTCAGCAAGGGCGCCAAGCGCATCGAGGTCACGATCTCGATCGGACTGTCGACGTTGGACCGCAAGGGCGAGCCGGTCGCCGACGTCCTCAAGCGCGCCGACACCGCGCTCTATCGCGCCAAGAACGACGGGCGCAACCGCGTGGTTTCCGCGGCGGCGTAGCTGTCTCGCGCATCGCTGTTCCTGGCTTGCTGTCATCACCCGCGAAGGCGGGTGATCCAGTATCCCAGAGAATTAGCGGATCAATCGAGGAGCCGCAGCGTACTGGATACCCCGCCTGCGCGGGGTATGACAGCTTCTCATGCCGACGCGCGCATTTCTCCGCGTCCTTGCTTGACCGCCTCATACGCGAGCCGTTTGAACTCGAATGAGAACGGATGGACGAAGGACATCTGGCGCTGCGCCATCATCACGCCGGCCATGTTACGCTTGGGCGAGATCCACCATTGCGTGCCGGCGACGCCGCCCCAGTAGAATTCGCCTGATGCGTCGGGATGGTCGAACTTCGACGGCGTCTGGATGATGCCGCCGGCAAGTCCGTGCACCTTGCCCGGCTGTTCGCCCATCAAGGCGAAGCGGATCCATTGCCCCTCGGGCAACTGGTTGGTCATCATCTGCGCGATCGTTTCCGGCTTGAGCAGGGTCGGTCCGCCGGGTAGCAGACTTCGGATCAGCGCCACCATGTCAGGCATCGTCGAGACCAGGCCGCCACCGCCATTGAGCCTTGCGATCGGGCGCAGATAGGCGCCGGGGAAGGGGGCATTGTCGGTCCGGGTGAGGCCTGGCTTCATCGGCTCCATCAGATCTGCGCCGGCGTAATAGGCGACGAGACGCCCGTGGTCCTTTTCCGGAACGACGAAGCCGGTATCGACCATGCCGAGCGGATCGAGGATCCGCGCCTTGATGAACCTGTCGAAGCTCTGGCCGCTGATGACCTCAACCAGCCGCGCCACCACGTCGATGGCGAGCGAGTATTCCCAGGACGTTCCCGGCTGATAGATCAGCGGCAGGTCGGCGAGTACGTCTACCATCTGCGCCAGCGTCGTTCGGGGATCGTGCACGCCACGTTCGGTGAGCGCCTTGAAGATAACGGTGCCGGGATCGAAGAAGCCATAGCTGAGCCCGGAGCTGTGGCTCAGGAGCTGGCGGATGGTGATCGGGCTTTTCGCCGGCTCGGTATCATCCAGCGAAGTCGCGCCAGGTCGCAGGACCTTCCGGTTTCCGAGCTGCGGAATATACTTTTCGATTGCGTCATCGAGTCCGAGTTTGCCTTCTTCGACCAGCAGCAGCGCCGCGCAGGAGGTGATCAGCTTGGTGTTCGAAAAGACGCGGAAGATGTGGTCGGTGCGGAGCGGCGTCTGCGCTTCCTTGTCGGCCCAGCCGACGCAATTCACGTCGACGAGATCG
>DATCXE010000188.1:0-5238 GCA_036565985.1 Bradyrhizobium sp. | reverse complement strand
CAGCCCGAAACCGATATTGTCGGCGACGCTGAGCCAGGGCAGCAGGCGTGGCTCCTGGAAGATGATGCCGATCTTGGCGTGCGGCGCCGTGATGACGGCGCCGTCGAGAACCACCGTGCCCGTGGTCGCGCGGTCGAGCCCGGCGATGGCGCGGAGAAGCGTCGATTTTCCGCAGCCGGAGCCGCCGATGATGGCGACGATTTCGCCCGGCCTGATATCGGCCGAGAAGCGCTCCAGCGCGTGGACGCCGTTCGGATAGGTCTTGCCCACTCGATCCAGCGCCAGCATCAGCGGCCCCCGCCCTGACGGCCGAACGCATCCTGCCAGCGCAGCAGCGGCGCGGCGGCGATCTCGATCAGCCAGTCGGTGGTCTTGCCGAGGATCGCGAAGATCACGATCGCCGCCACGATCTGCGCGGGCTTGCCGAGCTGCTGGCCGTCGATCAGGAGATAGCCGAGGCCTTCGGATGCGCCCATGAATTCGGCAGCGACGACGAACATCCACCCGAGTCCGAGGCCTACCCGCAAGGCGACGACATAGGCCGGCAACACCGCCGGCAGCAGGATGCGCCGGATCATCGCAGGGCCTGAGAGGCGGAACGTGCGGCCGACCTCGACGATCTTGCGGTCGACGGAAAGGATCGCGCCCATGACGCCGAGATAGACCGGGAAGAACACCCCGACCGCGATCAGCGCGATCTTGGACGTTTCGAAAATGCCGAGCCACAGGATGAACAGCGGCACCCAGGCGATCGATGGAATCGCGCGGAGCGCCTGCACGGTCGGATCGAGCAGTTGCCGCGCCACGCCCCAATAGCCGGAGATCGCGCCGAGGATGGTGCCGGCGGCGACGCCGAGGCCGAAGCCTGCGCCAACGCGCATCACCGTGGCCGTGATATGGCGCGAGAGCTCGCCGCTCTTCGCCAGTTCCATCACGGTGGCGAAGATTTTCGTCGGCGGCGGCACCAGCCGGCCGTTGGAATAGCCGAGCCCGACCACCGTCTCCCAGATGATCGCCAGCCCGACCGGCAGCAGCAGCCCCAGCGCCGGCCGCGCATAGCGCCGCAGCCGCGCCGGCGATTGCGGCGCCACCACCTCGGTCCGCTCCAGCGCGGGAAGCTCAACACTCATGGTCATAGCAAGAACGCTTCTCGCGCGAGATTGCAAGGTACCCTCCCCTGGAGGGTAAGCGCATCAGTTCGTCGGCAGCGGGACCTGGTCGTCGACCAGCGCATCGAGCGTCGCTTTCACATCGACCTTGGCGTCGATGACGCCGGCCTGTTGCAAAGCGAGGCCTGCGGCGAGGATGGATTCGCGCTGCGGCGCGCCGATCCGGCTGTGGGTCAGTTCGGTGCGCTCCTTGAGCTGCTTGTCGACGACGGCCTCCGGCAGTTTCGTCACTCCGATGAAGGTCTTCTTCAGGTCGTCGTAATTGGCCAGCGAATATTTGCGCGCTTCCTCGTAGACGGCGAGCACGCGGCGGACGATCTCCGGATTGTCTTTCAGGAACTGCTCGCGCACATTGAGAATGCCCCAGGTGTTGGCGTCCGGCTTGCGGAAGAATAGTTTGGCGCCGTCCTCGACCTCGGCCTGCGCCATCATCGGGTCGAGACCGGCCCACGCATCGACGTCGCCGCGGATCAGCGCGGTCTTGCCGTCGGCGTGCTGCAGCAGCACCGGCGTGATGTCCTTTTCGGTCAGGCCTGCGCCGAGCAGCGCGCGCACCAGGAAGATGTGCGGATCGGTGCCGCGCGTCACCGCGACGCGCTTGCCCTTCAGATCGGCGACGGACGCGACCTTGGAATCCTTAGCCGTCACCAGCGCGGTCCATTCAGGGCGCGAATAGACATAGATCGACTTGATCGGGTTGCCGTTGATCTTCGCGACCAATGCCGCCGAGCCCGCGGTCGATCCGAAATCGATCGAGCCGGCGTTGAGGAACTCGAGCGCCTTGTTGGAGCCGGCCGACTGAACCCAGACCACGCTGATGCCGTCCTTGGCGAACTCCTTCTCCAGCAATCCCTTCTGCTTGAGGATCATCGACACCGGGTTGTAGGTCGCCCAGTCGATCCTGATCTCCTTGGGCGCGTCCGCCGCAAGGGCCGCGCCGGGCAACAAGGTCGAAACCGCTAACATCGCCGCCACTGCGCGCCGTGAAATCCTGGACATGATCGCCCCTCCTGATGCATTGAAAAACACGCTTGTTTTTCAATATGTTATGCCGCTACGCAACGAGAAAATACATACCGCCAATGCGCCGCAGCGAGCACAGCTTTACCAAAACGGGTCGGAATCCAGCATAGAACCACTGTTGCCCTACAATCGTGAGTGACAGCCTCTGCGCCGTCCGTTATCGGGGAGACCATGGACAGCGTCGTGACAGCAGAACGCCCCGGGGCGGATGACCGCTTCGATACCGCGCGGATCACCGCGGCGGTCGATGCGCTGGCCGAAAAACATGCCGGCCGCGAGGACGTGTTGCGCCAGGCGCTGGCGCAACTGCTCAAGGCGGAGATGATCGCGGCGCGCGCCACCGCGCAGGCGATGCTGCTGAAAGACCGCAACGGCCGCCGCTGCGCCGAGCGGCTGTGCTTCATGCAGGACGAAATCATCCGCGTTCTCTATTCGGCGGCGACGCGGCATCTCTACCGCTCGCACATCCCGTCCGGCGCCGAACGCATGGCCGTGGTCGCGACCGGCGGCTATGGCCGCGGGCTGATGGCGCCGGAATCCGACATCGATCTCCTGTTCATCCTGCCCTACAAGCAGACCGCCTGGGGCGAACAGGTCGCGGAAGCCATTCTCTATTGCCTGTGGGACATGGGATTGAAGGTCGGTCACGCCACCCGGTCGGTCGACGAATCGATCCGGCAGGCGCGTGGCGACATGACGATCCGCACCGCGATCCTCGAAATGCGGTTCCTGACCGGCGACCAGCCGCTGTACGACGAACTGGTCGCGCGGTTCGACAGGGAGGTCGTGCAGGGCACCGCTTCCGAATTCGTCACCGCCAAGCTCGCCGAACGCGAGGAGCGGCATCGCCGCGCGGGGCAATCGCGCTATCTGGTCGAGCCCAACGTCAAGGACGGCAAGGGCGGCCTGCGCGACCTGCACACGTTGTTCTGGATTGCGAAGTATGTCTACCGCGTGCGCGAGACCGGCGAACTGGTCGAGCGCGGCGTGTTCGACGCGCAGGAATACCGCACCTTCCGCCGCTGCGCCGACTTCCTGTGGTCGGTTCGCTGCAACCTGCATTTTGTCTCCGGGCGCGCCGAGGAGCGGCTGTCGTTCGACATGCAGCGCGAGATCGCGGTCCGGCTCGGCTACACCTCGCATCCCGGGATGCAGGACGTCGAACGCTTCATGAAGCACTATTTCCTGATCGCCAAGGACGTCGGCGATCTCACCGCGATCCTGTGCGCGAAGCTGGAAGACGAACAGGCCAAGCCCGCCCCGGTGCTGAGCCGGGTGGTGGCCCGGCTGCGGCCGAACGCCAACCGGCGGCGGGTGCCGGAGAGCGACGACTTCATCATCGACAACAACCGCATCAATCTCGCGGGACCCGACGTCTTCAAGCACGATCCGGTCAATCTGATCCGGATCTTCCGCCTGGCGCAGAAGAACAACCTCGCCTTCCATCCCGACGCGATGCGGATGGTGACGCGCTCGCTGAGGCTGATCAACACGCAGCTTCGCGAAAGCCCGGACGCCAACCGGCTGTTCATGGAGATCCTGACCTCCGACAACGCCGAGACCGTGCTGCGGCGCATGAACGAGACCGGCGTGCTCGGTCACTTCATCCGCGCCTTCGGCAAGATCGTGTCGATGATGCAGTTCAACATGTATCACCACTACACCGTGGATGAGCATCTGATCCGCTGCATCGGCCACCTGCAGGACATCGAGCGCGGCGGCAATGACGAATTCGTCGTCGCCAGCGACCTGTTCCGCAAGATCCAGCCCGAACACCGCGCGGTGATCTACATCACCACCCTGCTGCATGACGTCGCCAAGGGCCGGCCCGAGGATCACTCGATCGCCGGGGCCAGGGTGGCGCGGCGGCTGTGCCCGCGGCTCGGCTTCAACGCCGCCGACACCGAACTGGTGGCATGGCTGATCGAGGAACATCTGACGATGTCCACGGTGGCGCAGTCGCGCGACCTCTCCGACCGCAAGACGATCGAGAATTTCGCCGCGGTCGTGCAGTCCGTCGAACAGATGAAGCTTTTGACCATCCTGACCACCGCCGACATCCGCGGCGTCGGCCCGGGAGTGTGGAACGGCTGGAAGGCGCAATTGCTGCGCACGCTGTATTACGAAACCGAGCCGGTGCTGACCGGCGGCTTCTCGGAAGTGAACCGCGCGCAGCGCATCGCGGTGGCGCAACGCGAATTCCGCGCCGCCTTCACCGAATGGCCGGAAGCCGAACTCAACGCCTACATCGCCCGGCATTATCCGGCCTACTGGCTCAAGGTCGAACTGCCGCGCAAGATCCGCCACGCCCGGTTTCTGCGCGCCAGCGAACAGGCCGGCCACAAGCTTGCGATCAATGTCGGCTTCGACGAGGCGCGCGGCGTCACCGAACTGACGATTCTCGCGACCGACCATCCGTGGCTGCTGTCGATCATTGCGGGGGCCTGCGCGTCGGCCGGCGCCAACATCGTCGACGCCCAGATCTACACCACCACCGACGGCCGCGCGCTCGACACCATCGCGATCTCGAGGGAATACGACCGCGACGAGGACGAGGGCCGCCGCGCCACCCGCATCGGCGAGATGATCGAACAGGTGCTCGAAGGCAAGCTGCGGCTGCCGGAAGTGGTGGCGCGCAAGGGCGCCAATCGCGGCAAGATGCGCGCCTTCGTGGTCGAGCCCGAGGTCACCATCAACAACCAGTGGTCGGACCGCTACACCGTAATCGAGGTTTCCGGCCTCGACCGCCCCGGCCTTCTCTATCAGCTCACGACCGCGATCTCGAAGCTCAACCTCAACATCGCCTCCGCGCATGTCGCGACCTTCGGCGAACGCGCCCGCGATGTGTTCTACGTCACGGATTTGCTCGGTGCCCAGATCAACGCGCCGACGCGGCAGGCCGCGATCAAGAGCTCGCTGATCCATCTGCTCTCCAGCGAAGACAACGTCACGCAGCCGGCGGCGTAGGGTTTTCGGAGCGGACGAAGACTGTCGTCCCCCGCGAAGGCGGGGGATCCAGTACGCCGCGGCGTATCGGTTCAATCAC
>DATCXE010000177.1:0-3166 GCA_036565985.1 Bradyrhizobium sp. | reverse complement strand
ACAAGGACGTTGCGGCGCAGATCGCGCTGGTCGGTGATGCCGGGCTTACCCTCGATGGCCTCCTCGCAGAGCTTGCCACCCTTATTCCGACGCCGCGCGACCGGGCCCAGGTGGTGCGCGAAATCGCAGATATGCGGGAGGCATGGCTCACGCAATGGAAGCCGAAGCTGACCTCGGATGAGGTGCCGCTGTCACCTTACCGCGTGATCTGGGACCTCCTGCGCACCGTCGATGTCGCCAACACGATCATCACCCATGATGCCGGCAGCCCGCGCGACCAGCTCTCCCCGTTCTGGGTCACGCGGGAGCCGCTGAGCTATCTGGGCTGGGGCAAGACTACGCAGCTCGGCTACGGCCTCGGCCTCGCGATGGGCGCCAAGCTCGCAAAACCCGACAAGCTCTGCATCAACGTCTGGGGCGACGCCGCGATCGGCTTCACCGGGATGGATTTCGAGACCGCCGTGCGCGAGCGCATCCCGATCATGTCGATCCTCCTGAACAATTTCTCGATGGCGATCGAACTGAAGGTGATGCCGATCTCGACCGAGAAATACCGCTCGACCGACATCTCCGGCGACTACGCCGCGATGGCACGTGCCTTCGGCGGCTACGGCGAGCGGGTGACGAAGCCCGAAGACATCATCCCCGCCATCAAGCGCGGCATTCAGAAGACCAGGGAAGGCATCCCGGTGCTGCTGGAGTTTATCACCAGCAAGGAGACCGAGGTCTCGCGGCCGGGGACCTGAGATAGACGACTGCGCACACCACGGATCGCTGGAGCGATGCAGATGCGCTCCGGCGATGCGCCGGAGCGCCCAAACACAAAATATCGAAAACAACCCCATGCAAAGTAGACACGCCTGAAGGCAACGGTCCCCTTACTCTGCCATCTCCACCGGGGTCGAGGGACCGGCGAGCGGCCGCTCCTCCATGAGCGTGATGGCGAGCGCGGCGCAGGCCAGCAGCGCGGTGGCGGCGCCAAACACGTAGTGGAACGCGGTGACCATGTCGGCGACGGGTATGGCATTCGCCGGTCCCCGATGTTCGCCAAGCGAGATGCCGGCACCCAGCGCCATCAGCAGGATCGCACTGAAGGCGGCGACCATGAACGACGACATCAGCGCGCGAAAGAAGTTCATCGCGCCGGTCACGGTGCCGATCTGCTCACGCGCCACGGAGTTCTGCAGCGAGACCACGCTGACCGGGAACGTGGTGCCGAGCCCGAGCGCGAACAGCGACAGCACGATCAGCAGGCCCCACAGCGGCAGCGTGGTCACGCTCAGCACCAGTCCGAAGATCGTGGCCGCGGACGTGCCGGCGATGGCGACGCGCTTGTAGTGCTTGGCGCGCGCCATGGTCCGTCCGGCGATCGCCGCACCGCAGGTGGAAACCGCCGCGAGCGGGATCAGCGCGAGCCCCGCCTCGCTCGCGGTCAAATGATAGACGACCTCGTAATACAGCGGCAGATGCACGGTCAGCGCCGTGATGGCGCCCAGCGCGCAGCCGCCGGCGAGCATGGCGTAAGGCACCACCGTTCCGCCAAGCAGCGGCAGCGGCAGGAACGGTTCATCGGCGTTGCGCGCATGCCAGACAAAGGCAAGTGCCAGCGCCACCGACGCGCCGATCATCGCCATGATCGCCGGCGACAGCCAGGCAAAGCGATTGCCGCCCCAGCTCAGCACCAGCATGATGCCGACCGCAGACCCCATCAGCAGCAGGCCGCCCAGCCAGTCGACCTTGCGCTTGCGATGGAACACCGGAATCTTGCCCATCTTGGGCAACAGCAGCACCAGCGCCCCCACCGCGAGCGGCACGTTGATCCAGAAGATCATCGACCAGTGCAGATGCTCGGCGAACACGCCACCGAGAACAGGCCCCAGCAATCCAGCAGCCATCCAGACGCCGCTGAAATAGGCCTGATACCTGCCGCGCTCGCGCGGTGAGACCACGTCGGAAATCACGGTCTGCACCACCGGCATGATGCCGCCGCCGCCAAGACCTTGCAGGCCGCGCGCGACAATCAGGACGGTCATGTTCGGTGCGAGCGCACACAGGATCGAGCCCACCGTGAACAGGGCAAGCGAAACGGTGATCATGGCGCGGCGGCCATAGATGTCGCTCAGCGTGCCGAACACGGGTGCTACCGCGGTCGATGCGAGCAGATAGGCCGTGATCACCCAGGAAAGATTGCTGACATCATTGAATTGGCGGCCGATGGTCGGCAGCGCTGTCGCCACGATGGTCTGGTCGAGCGCGGCCAGGAACATCGTCAGCAACAGGCTCATCAGGATGGTGCGGACCTCATCCGGGGTCAGCGGCGCCCGCGGCGCGATCGGCGGCGCATCGCTGACGTCGATCACCTCAGTCGTGATTCGAGAGAGTTCCTCACCGATATCGTCGGGCAAAGACGCCTGATCGGCCGGCTCGCCGCCCTGCCGCTGGTACTTGTTCATGTCGGACGTAATATTGTTCCGCGCGACCGGAGCCGCCGAGATGGAATCGCCTTATGCGCTGCACAATAGAGCGCAAATCGCCTTCGCGGCAGCGCCGCCGGTGCATGGGTGCATCCCGCGAGGGCATCGTCGCGTTCTCGTGATCGATCAGCGCTGGCGAGATTTCCCGTTCAGGCCTTCGGCCGCTTCTTCAGCCGCGCCCGCTTCGGCAACAGCCCCGGCCATCGCACGATGTGATCTTCAAGATCCTCGTCCGGTATCTCGTCCTCGGTGCCTTGCACCCGCCCGCGGACGGAAACGCCGGCTTCATGCACGGTGTTCGGATCGCCCGAGATCAATGGATGCCACCAGTAGAGATCGCGCCCCTCGGCGACCAGCTTGTATCCGCAGCTCGGCGGCAGCCAGTTCAGGGTGCGGACATTCTCCGGCGTCAGCCGCACGCAATCCGGAACCTTGTCGGAGCGGTTCGGATAGTCCTTGCAGGTGCATAGTCCCGAATCCAGCAGCTTGCAGGAAACATGGGTGAAGTAGATCTTCCCGGTATCCTCATCCTCGAGCTTTTCCAGGCAGCAGCGCGCGCAGCCGTCGCACAGGCTTTCCCATTCGGCGTTGGACATCTCCTCCAACGTCTTGGTTTTCCAGAAGAATCCCTCCTGGTCGGAAGCTCGTTTGGGCGGTGCGGTCATGAAGCTCTGTATTTTCCGGGTTGCATT
>DATCXE010000165.1:0-2853 GCA_036565985.1 Bradyrhizobium sp. | reverse complement strand
CCAATCGCAGATCGGCGGCGACGATCTTCCCTTTGTCGACGCTACCCTTGTGCCGGGCGATCGAAATCTGTCGCGGAATATCTTGGAGAAAATCCTCCTCGCGTGAAAAGACAAGCTTGATCGGCGTTCCGCGCATCTGATTTGCGATCTCGGCCAGCACGCGGACGTTCTCGAACTCGAGACGGTGCCCAAAACTTCCACCGGTCCATTGATTGTGAAAGGTCACCTGTTCCGGCTTCAGTCCAATCGCCGTCGCCGCGATCGATTGCACGGCCTGGGGGCTCTGATGGCCAACCCAGATCTCCATCCCCGCGTCGGAGACAATGGCGATCCCGTTGAGCGGCTCCAGAGGCTGATGTGCCACATAAGGCGCGCGATACTCCGCCTGGACCGGCGTGCCGCGCTTCAAGCCAGCGTCGATATCGCCGATTTTCCGCCATTCCTTGCCCAGGAACTTCGGGTCGAAAGACGCTTCCAGAATCTTCCAATGGTCGGCCTGGTCGGCGGGATACGTCGAGGGTGCCCATTCACAATCGATCGCATCGACGGCCTTCATCGCGTACCAGCTGTTCGTCGCGACGACAGCGACGCCATTCTTGATTTCGAGGATCTTCTTGACCCCCGGCATCGACTGCGCCTTGCCGGCGTCGTACGATTTCAGCGGCTGTCCCTTGTTGGGGTTCAGCTTGACGGAAGCGTACATCATCCCGTCCATTTTCAGATCGATGCCGAACTTCAACTCGCCCGTGACCTTTGGCCGAACATCCAGGCGCATCATCGGCTTGCCCAGCATTCGCCATTTGGACGGGTCGCGCGGCTTCGCATCGAGCACCGGCGGAATCCTCGCAGCCTCTGCTGCGAGTGCGACGTAGGGAATTCTGGTTCCGTTGGGCAGGATCACATGGCCGGATTGGGTGCGAATCTCGGCCACGGGGACGCCTGAACGTTTGGCTGCCGCGGCCTTCAGCGTCTCGCGCGCGACCGCGCCGGCAACGCGCAATTTTTCGTAGGTATCCGGGATCGTACTCGAGCCGCCCGTCATCTGCAGGCCGGACTCTCTGAGACTTTCGAGCACGGCGGCGCGTGCGTGTTCGGCAGCGGGACTTTGGTCCGCCGCCAGGAACGGTGCAAACTCATCCGCGAAACCAGTATTGAAGTAAGCCGGGCTGGGCCCTGCGAACCGAATTTCGAACTGGCCGGGATCGAGATCCATCTCTTCGGCGATCATGATCGGCTGCACCGAACCGACGCCCTGACCGATGTCGGCGTGTTGTGCGATCAGCGTTATCTTTTCCGGGCTTATCTCGACCCAGGGATTGAAGCTCACAGAGTTCGGTCCGAGGCCGGCCGCCAGCGGATTGCCGTTTGCGGCCGTGGCCGCCGCTTCGGCGTCGCCATAGGCGCCGAAAGCGATGCCGCCGGCTACGGCGGCAGATCCGAAAACGAAAGCCCGGCGGGAAAGACGCTGTAGCTCGCCCATCTCACTTCTCCGCTATCTTTGCGGCAGCGGCATGGATCGCAGCGCGAATGCGCGGGTAGGTGCCGCAACGGCATAGATTGCCGGACATCACCTGATTGATCTCTTCGTCAGTTGGCTCGGGGATCAGTTCAAGAAGCGAAATGGCCTGCATGATCTGGCCGGTCTGGCAATAGCCGCATTGCGGGACTTGATGTTCGATCCAGGCCCTGAGAACCGGATGCTCATCTCTATTGGCGAGCCCTTCGAGCGTTACGACCGACTTCCCGGCAACGTCGCCGATACGCGACTGACAGGAACGGACGGCCATTCCGTCTAGCTGGACGGTGCAGGCGCCACATTGCGCTACCCCGCAGCCGTACTTGGGACTTGTAATGCCGAGTTCGTCGCGTAGCACCCAAAGCAGAGGCATCTCGGGGATGACGTCGACCTGGTGCCTGGTTCCATTGACGGTTAGCTCGATCATGTCGATGCGTCCCTCAAGCGGGCGGTTGATGCCCCACCGTCCGCGCAGTCAAAACGTTTCATCAGCTGCAGCGCCAACGCGTTTTGCAAGGCGCTCTGCCGATCCTCACCCAAATTGTTTGGCGAAAGCGCCCGCGGAGTCCAGAGCTGGAGTGGTTAAAAGAGGTAAATGGCAAGCAGGGCAATGGCTTGACCATGCGCTCGATACGCCATCGCGTTTACGCGTACGCGCCTCGTGCGAGGCACGACGCAACTCGCAGAGGATCGTTCGTGGGATGTGGCGGAAAAATCTTATGTAGCGGGTGTCTTGTCGATATCGATCCGGGTGTCGCGCCGCACTCCTTGAGGCTTGCGCGCTCACTAGCGCCAAGCCGGCTGCGCCACGGGACGCGGCGCCATTCGCACTGACGATGCGATCAGCGCAAACCGAAGCTTTGCAGGAGCGATGGCGTCTGCGAATTTTGCAGTGGCGGCTCCGGCGCCCGCGCGTCCGGGACGGGCGCGATCGGGATCGGTGCGCTTTGCTCTTCCCGAGCCCTTGCCCGATAGTGTCGCTGGGGCCGGATCTCTGCGCGCGCATTATGTACGGAGCGGGCTCGTCGGTGCTTCTTCACGGGCTGGGCCTGCGGTGGGGCATCCTGCGTGACCCGTACAGGGGCATCTTGAATGGGCTGCACGGGCGGGACATCTTGCGCCGACTGTACCGGTTCGACCTGCCGTGTTTCTTCCTCGGCCGCCCAGGCCTGGAATTGCTTGAACAAGGCTTCAGAGATTGGCTGGCCGGTCTCGGCCTGAACCTGACCGGCAGGTTCGGACGCCACAGCAACCTGTTCGCTCGCCGGCGCATCTGTTGTTGTCGGCGGTGAATCCTGCGTGACGGCGGCTGATTGAACCGCCGGCGCCGACGGCTC